>NZ_JADYXC010000023.1:0-67889 GCF_015864505.1 Pseudoalteromonas sp. SWYJ118
TCATTCAGTATTTCTCGTCAGTATCTATAATGAGTCCAGGGAACATTCCAATACACTGGCAGCACTTACTCAATACACTGGTCTTATTTAAGCTTCCAGCTAGACGAGAGGATAGAAGATACCCCCGATGGCTTAAGCCAAAACCATCTAAGTATCCCCATAAAAAGAAAAATGCCAGTCAGCTTAACTGACTGGCATTAGCCAATTGGCTCCTTTTTTATTTAGCGAGAACGCTTATTCGGCAGTATCTTCACTTGTTTTATCATATTTTCTTTTACTTCGAGTACTTCAATAGGATATCCCGCGATACGCAGACTAATATTTGCATCAGGAATATTCTCCAAGTATTCAACAATTAAACCACTCAAAGTTTTAGGTCCATCGAGCGGGAAATCCCAACCCATTTCTTTATTTAAATCGCGTACGTTAGCGCCGCCATCCACAATACATGAGCCATCAGTTTGTGTTTCTACTTCTTCGCTCGGCGTACGAGTTTGCGTAGTTGTAAAATCGCCAACAACTTCTTCTAAAATATCTTCTAGGGTCACTAGGCCTTGGATGTCGCCATACTCATCTACCACTAAGCCTATGCGTTCTTTAGATTGCTGAAACTTTAATAGCTGAGTATTTAGTGATGTTCCTTCAGGGATAAAGTAAATTTCACGTACAGCCCGTAGCAAAGATGGTTTATCAAATTGCTCTTTTGTAAGTAGACGAAGCGCATCACGTGAGTGAATAAAACCTACTGCATCATCTATATTATCGCGATACAACAACACACGAGTATGTTGCGCATGGGTAAGCTGGCGACTAATTAGTTTCCAATCGTCATTAATATCAATGGCCACAATTTCGTTTCGTGGGATCATAATATCTTCAACGGTTACTTGTTCTAAATCTAAAATTGAAGTCAGCATACTTTGATGACGAGCAGGAATAAGTGCGCCTGACTCATTGAGTACTGTTTTTAATTCTTCTTTACTCATGCTGTGTTCGTCGATTTGAGCAGCACTAATACCAAATAACCGCAGTATACCGTTTGTCATCCAGTTAATAACCACGACAAAAGGGAACAGAATTTTTAGTAATCCCTTAAGTATTATTGAACTTGGAAAAGCAACTTTTTCAGGGTAGAGGGCAGCAAGGGTTTTAGGTGTTACTTCGGCAAATATAAGCACAACTAGAGTTAACACGCCCGTTGCTATAGCAATACCTAGGTCACCGTAAAGGCGAATACCTATAATGGTTGCAACTTGGGCTGCTGCTATATTAACAAGATTATTACCGATTAAAATTAAACCGATGAGCCTATCTGGACGGCTAAGTAATTTACTGACTCGTTTAGCTGCACGATGATCCTCTTTAGCGAGGTGTCGCAGGCGTATACGATTGATTGACATAATTCCGGTTTCTGAACCAGAAAAATAAGCAGAAAAAAGCACCAAAAAACCTAAAATGATAAATAGGGTACTTGTCGATATGTCGTCCAACGATGGATCCTTTTCTTATAAATCAATGCGTATTAAGCTAGAGTGAGCAAGCAGAGTCAAGTTAAAACTTATTTAGTATCACTTCTTGTATGAAACGGCTGCCAAAATAAGCGAGTGTGAGGACAAATGCAGCGACCATGATTGTAATAACCACCGGTTTACCGCGCCAACCCTTTTTCATATGCCCGATAGCTACAACGGCAAAAATAGCCCACGCAACTAACGATAATATTGTTTTATGAATGAACTCTTTAGCGAACATTCCATCAAGAAATACAAACCCTGAAAGTAATGCAAATGTGAGTAATATAGTGCCTAAATTAAGAAGTTGGTAAAGCTGGCGCTCCACAACCATTAAAGGCGGAAGATGGCTATGTACAATTGCTAAATCTTTACGTTTTAAACGTTTATCAATAAAGTAAAACTGTACACCGTATAAAGTAGCGATAATTAAAATACAGTAGGCTAACAAAGATAAAGAGATGTGCGTTACTAAACCCACCTCAATATTGATACTTTGCAATAAAATATGATGAGGTATAAATAAACTGGCAATGGTTAGTAAGGCACCAAAACCATAAACAACGGGCAACAATAAAGTTGCAGGGAATTTTAGCGAGACAGCCGTCACCGAGACCACAATCACCCAGCACGTCAAAAGAGCGACGTTTACGATACTTAAATCTTGACCGTCGGCTCTAAAAACAGAGTTAACTAACAGCAGCATGTGCGCCACTATAGCAACCGTGCTTAAAATAACAGTTACTTTTTGGCTTGGGCCTTGTTGATGAAACAGGCGTGAAAGCACGTGAGACGTTGCTAACACATAAAATAAACTGGCAATAATAGTTAAACTAATAATCAGCATTGTGCTTGGGCCACTTAATTTGAGACAAAATAAACCTTGTTGTTATATAGCCATTGTATTTTATAGCAAAGCAAATGCATAGACCTTAAAAAAAGAAACTCATCAAGGTGCACTTGAACACTATATTGTAAGACGCCATATACGGTATACTACTTTTAATTGAAACTTAATAAGTCAATCTAGGTTAATTGAAAAATCAAATTAATCGTAAAATTTAAATGGATTGATATAAACGTCTTATCGGAACCGTTACATGTTTGAGAACCTCCAAGAACGATTAGGTAAAACCTTAAAAAATATCAGTGGCCGTGGCCGTCTGACGGAAGACAACATAAAAGACACACTTCGCGAAGTGCGTATGGCATTTTTAGAAGCCGATGTGGCATTGCCTGTTGTTCGCGACTTTGTAAAACAAGTTAAAGAACGCGCAGTTGGGGTTGAAGTTACAAAAAGCTTAAGCCCAGGCCAAGTATTTATAAAAATAGTGCGTGAAGAACTAGAAAAAGCAATGGGCGAGGCTAATGAAGAGCTAAGTCTAAATGCGCAACCGCCAGCCGTTGTAATGGTAGCGGGTCTACAAGGTGCGGGTAAAACCACCAGTGTAGCTAAGCTTGCTAAGTTTTTAAAAGAGCGAAAAAAGAAATCAGTACTTGTAGTAAGTGCCGATGTTTATCGTCCTGCGGCGATTAAACAGCTAGAA
This sequence comes from Pseudoalteromonas sp. SWYJ118, assembly GCF_015864505.1. NCBI lineage: Bacteria > Pseudomonadati > Pseudomonadota > Gammaproteobacteria > Alteromonadales > Pseudoalteromonadaceae > Pseudoalteromonas > Pseudoalteromonas sp. SWYJ118. The sequence continues at coordinate 3,059 of NZ_JADYXC010000023.1, forward strand.
ACGCTTGCAGCAGAAGTTGATGTTGATTTCTTCCCAAGTGATATTTCGCAAAAGCCAGTTGATATTGCAACCGCTGCAATTTCTCATGCTAAAAAGAAATTTATAGATGTAGTACTTGTTGATACTGCAGGTCGTCTACATGTTGATAGCAACATGATGGATGAAATTAAAGATCTTCATAAAGCAATCAATCCAATTGAAACCTTGTTCGTTGTTGATGCAATGACAGGTCAAGATGCGGCGAATACAGCTAAAGCATTCGACGAAGCATTACCACTTACCGGTGTTATATTAACAAAAACCGATGGTGATGCGCGTGGTGGTGCTGCTTTATCTATTCGTCACATCACTGGCAAGCCTATCAAGTTTATGGGTGTGGGTGAGCGCACTGACGCACTTGAACCTTTCCACCCAGACCGTATAGCGTCGCGTATTTTAGGCATGGGTGACGTACTTTCATTAATCGAAGAAGTCGAGATGAAAGTAGATAAAGAGCAAGCTGCTAGAGTTGCTGAAAAAGTATTTAAAGGCGCAGGTTTTACTCTTGATGATTTTGCTGACCAATTAAAGCAAATGAAAAGCATGGGTGGCATGATGTCAATGCTTGATAAGCTCCCTGGTATGTCTAACTTACCAGATGCTGTTAAAGGTCAAATGGGTGATAAAACATTTATCCAAATGGAAGCTATTATTAGCTCTATGACTAAAAAAGAGCGTGCACGTCCAGAAATCATTAAAGGTTCGCGTAAAAAACGCATAGCAGCTGGCTCTGGTACACAAGTACAAGAGATTAATAAGTTGCTTAAGCAGTTTACGCAAATGCAAAAAATGATGAAAAAAATGAAAGGTAAAGGCGGCATGACTAAAATGATGCGCGGTATGAAAGGCATGTTACCACCTGGAATGATGGGCGGCGGCGGTCCTAAATTTTAAAAAGTACCATTAAGTTACTTTTTAAAATAATAGCGAATCATATTTAAAGGAGCAAATAGCTCCTTTTTTGTTGAATAAATTATGCATGTAATACACCTTTAACTCTTATTTGTCGTTGAGATCACGGTTTAACCTACTAAACTGCCTTTTTGGTTCACTTCTTACTTGCGTTATTGCCAAAAACTCGTACAATTCCCCAGCTCCCCATTCTGGGGAGTAAATCTTATTAATGAAAACAGTCAATCTTTATAGAGGACGGTATGGTAACTATTCGTTTGCAACGTGGTGGCGCTAAAAAACGCCCTTTCTATCAAATTGTGGTTGCGGATAGCCGTTTCTCGCGTGACGGTCGCTTCATCGAGAAAGTAGGCTTTTTTAACCCAATTGCTTCAGGTCAAGAAGAAAAAATTCGTTTAGATTTACCACGTGTTGAACACTGGGTAGGTCAGGGCGCATCTCTTTCAGATCGCGTAGCTAAGTTAGTAAAAGACGCTCGTAAAGCGGCTTAATAGGCGTAAGTGTAACCATGAGTCAAGAGAACACCTCATCAATAATTGTCGTAGGAAAGCTCGGTGCCCCATATGGTATAAAGGGCTGGCTTAAGGTACATTCATTTACTGATGATCCCGTAGGGATCTTCGATTTCAGCCCGTGGTTGATAGGGCAGCAAGGTAAATGGCAGTCCTTAGAAGTGGTCGACTGGCGTCGCCACAACAAAGGCTTTATCGCTAAATTTGCGCAGGTAAACGACCGAGACGAAGCAATGGCTTATACCCATGCTGAAATCTCAATGGATGCAGCGCATTTACCAGAACTCCCGCAAGGTGAGTTCTATTGGCGAGATCTCATTGGCATGTCTGTTGTAACCGATAAAGGTTATAGCTTAGGCATTGTTGATGACCTGATGGAGACAGGGTCAAATGACGTACTGGTTGTTAAAGCAAACAGTAAAGACGCATTTGGTCAAGCTGAGCGTTTGATTCCTTTTTTAACTGATTCAGTTATTAAAGAAGTTAAATACGACGCAAGAGAAATTACCGTAGACTGGGATCCTGGTTTTTAATGACGCAAACTAGTTCATTATGGGTAGGGGTGATAAGCCTTTTTCCAGACATGTTTGACGCTATTACAGACCAAGGTGTTACCGGTCGCGCAGTAAAAAATGGCTTAATTGATTTTAACTGCTGGAATCCGCGAGACTACGCTTTAGATAAGCATAGAACCGTAGATGACCGTCCTTACGGGGGCGGACCTGGTATGTTAATGATGGTTGAGCCATTAAAAAAAGCGATTGCCGAAGCTAAAAAAGCAGCTGGTGATGGTGCTAAAGTAATTTATATGTCCCCGCAAGGGCGCAAACTTGATCAGCAAGGTGCTAGCGAACTCGCTAACTCTAAAAAACTGATTTTGATTGCCGGTCGCTATGAAGGTATAGATGAGAGAATAATAGAATCATATGTTGACGAAGAATGGTCAATTGGTGATTTTATTTTGAGTGGTGGTGAACTACCTGCCATGACATTAATTGACGCAGTAGCGCGATTAGTGCCAGGTGTGTTAGGTCATAACCAGTCAGCGGAACAAGATTCATTTTCGGATGGCTTGTTAGATTGTCCACACTATACACGACCAGAAACATTGGACGACAAACAGGTTCCTGCTGTATTACTCAGTGGTAACCACCAAGAGATAGCAAAATGGCGGCTTATGCAGTCATTAGGCAGAACTTGGTTACGACGTCCTGACTTGTTGCATAACCTAGCTCTGACTGAGGAGCAAGCGGTATTACTCGCGAAATTTCAGCAAGAGTACCAAAAAGCTTGTGGCTAGAAGACAGTTACACCTAGGAAAGTGAGAAACATAATGGCAAAAGTAAACCAAAATATTATTAAAGCGCTTGAAGATGAGCAGCTTAAAACAGACGTACCTGCATTTGGCCCTGGTGATACAGTGGTTGTACAGGTAAAAGTAAAAGAAGGTGCTAAAGAGCGTCTACAGGCCTTTGAAGGTGTTGTAATCGCTAAGCGTAATCGTGGTCTTCACTCAGCATTCACAGTTCGTAAAATCTCGAACGGTGAAGGCGTTGAGCGTGTATTCCAAACGCACAGCCCTCTTATTGATAGCGTAACAGTTAAGCGTCGCGGTGCAGTTCGCCGTGCTAAGCTTTACTATCTACGTGAGCGTTCTGGTAAATCTGCACGTATTAGAGAAAAACTTAACTAATACGCGCTGTTTATCAACGCAAAAAAACGGGTTGCATCCTTCGGGTTGCAACCCGTTTTGGTTTTAGAATATTATTTTCTCAATTCTCAATTCTCAATTCTCAATTCCTCATTAGTAAAATTTCCGCTTTAGCCTTTTCTCAGTTAGCTGATCCTGTTAGTATTTATCGTATTGATTAGTTTACTTTTATGTAAATTTATATTTACGTTATTTGGTTTTTTAAGGTGGGACGAACGTGGCTGACATAAGTGATTTAGCACAGCTAAGAGAAGGTATAGATGAATGCGATGCACAACTTGTTGCCTTACTTGCTAAACGTAATGGTATTACGCAAAAAATTGGTGAGATAAAACAACAAACAGGCGCACCTTTACATGCACCTGCCCGTGAAGCAGAGCTATTAGCGGCAAGACGACAAGAAGCAATAAATCAAAATGTAAGCCCAGATCTCGTTGAAGATATACTTAGACGTATGATGCGAGAAGCCTATCAAAACCAACAAGCAAAACTTGCATGCGCAGCGCCAGAGCTTTCGCCAATTGTAATTGTGGGTGGTCAAGGCGCCATGGGCCAGTTATTTGCACAGCAGTTTATTCGCTCAGGTTACGAAGTTAAAATTTTAGATAAAGATCAGCAAAACGATGCGAAAAGTATTTTAAAAGGTGCCAAGCTGGTAATGATTAGCGTACCTATTAATGCATTGGACGCTGTCGTTGCTAAGTTACCTAAACTAGATGAAGACTGTTTACTAGTTGATATTACATCGGTAAAGCAATCGCCTATTAAAGCACTAAAAGCTGCGCACAGTGGCCCTGTGGTTGGTTTGCATCCTATGTTTGGGCCTGATATATCACACTGGGTAAAACAAACAGTTGTTGTATGTGAAGGGCGAGAACACCAAGCGGCAAAAGGTTTGTTACAGCAGTTACAAGTATGGGGTTGTCAGCTTGTTGAGCTTGATGCTAAAAAGCATGATGAAGCAATGCAAATTATTCAGGTAATGCGCCATTTAACGACATTTGTGTACGGACAATTTTTAGCAAAACAAAGTCATACACTAGAAGAATTACGTAGCTGCTCGTCACCTATATATCAATTAGAACTGATGATGGTAGGGCGTTTATTTGCGCAGTCGCCTGAGCTTTACTCAGATATTATGCTAGCACAATTCGATGATGTAGAAACCTTACTTGCACAGTACCAAGATACCTTCGCAAGTACATTAGCAAAATTAAAAGCGGGAGATAAAGCAGCGCTTATTGATTCTTTTGCTGAGGCTAAAGTTTACTTTTCTGACTCGACAGAACACTTTTTAACGCAAAGTAGAAGCTTATTAAATAAAGCGAATGATTCAAAAGTTTTAGATTAATATTTGTTATACCGTTTGCTTAAGTATGGGGATTTAATTCGTTAAATTGCTAAAATATTTATGCAGACTGGTACTAGTTAACGAAAAAGGGCCGATATCGGCCCTTTTTTGATTTGTAAAATTGCTTATTAAGTATTAACGCTTACTGCCTGTAGTGACTCGCTTTGGTAGCATCCTAAAATACGTACATATTGGGTGTGCTCTTTAAGTTCTTCTAGCGCTTCTTTTACTTGGCTTTCAGCTAAGTTTGCTTCTAGGTCAACATAAAAAACTTCTTCCCACGGATTGCCCGGAGTAGGGCGAGATTCAAGTTTTACTAAATTAATCTTATGCTGCTTAAAAATCATTAACGCATCGGCTAGTGAGCCCGCTTGTTGTTTTGTCGACATGATCAAACTAGTTTTAGTTGGAATTTGGTTAGACACTTGTAGAGGCTTACGTGCAACAACAATAAAGCGGCTATGGTTTTCGCTTTGATTAGCTAGGTTTGATTTAATAACCTCAAGCCCGACGTTTTTCCCCGCTTGTGCAGAGCCAATTGCAGCACTGTATGGTGTGTTCAGAGCTGATTGTAGCGCGCTTGATGTTGAGTCACATGTTTCGTGTTGTAAATCACCTAAGCCCTGTAAAAAGCGGCTGCACTGCGCAAATGGTTGTGGGTGTGCAAATATTTTTGTTAGTTGACTAAGTTCAGTATCAGGGTTGGCGAGTAAGCAATGCTCTACACTGTGAGTTACTTCTCCAACAATAGACACTTGCGCGTGCTGTAATAAGTCAAACACCTCGTTAATACTGCCAGAGCTTGTGTTTTCAATGGGTAATAAACCAAAATCAGCTTGGCCGTTTTCTACTTTACCTGTTATTTCGTCAAACGATGTACAGCCAATTTCAACTAATTTACCCGGGCGGCGGCTAAAATATTTATGGCATGCTAGTTGGCTATAAGAACCCTGACCACCTAAGTAAGTTACACGGTGTGTTTCACTAAGGGCATCTGGATTCAGATTTTTTTGTAACATTGCTTGTTGGTGTAAAACAGAGTCTTCCAAAATAGTTTGAAAAACATTATTCACGTAGTAAGCATCTAAACCTAATGATTTACCATAACCAATCAGTTTCTCTAAAAGTGCGAGTTCACGTGCTTCATCGCGAATTGGTTTGTTGTTAGCAATTTTATACTCAACCACACCGTGGCTAATACGACGACGTTTAGCTAATAACACGAGTAAATCGGAGTCTATTTCATTTATATCGTGTCTTAGTGCATTTAATACATCATTTGTCATTTTGGTATCCTCATTCCAAAAGTAGGCTGTTATTACACAGCAAAAACAAAAAAGCCTCCCGGTTGGGAGGCTTTACTATTCGATTGATTTTATCTCACAAACAGGGAAGCCTCTTCTATATAAAGAAGCTAAAAAACGAAAAAAAAGTGCGAGAGATAAATATGTTCATGCAGTTAATGTATGGAGAGTTGCTACCAATGTCAATAAAGATCTAAATAAGCTTAGAGTACTATTTATTTCCCTATATTAGTTTTTATAGAAAGTTTACAAATAATTTATAAATATGAATGCGGATCTGGTATATTTCGTTAACTGGTTCAAATAATAACAATTATTAATAATTAAGGTTGACCCGTGGTTTACAGACGCCCTCCATCGCGTTTTGGATTGAATTCTTTAAGTGTAAAACTATCGCTACTCATATCCGCTATTTGCTTAATAGCTGGGGTATGTGCGGCTGCCTTAATGCTTAAATCTGAAGAGAAACAACTCGTTTTTGAAGAACACGAAGTTTTAAAAAGCTCGACAGATTTATTAGTGAAGCAATTTAATGAGCGCATTAAAACAAAAGTAAATATTGCTCAGCAAGCTAATAACGTAGTAACACAACAACTTTTTCAACCCAATTCACCAATTAATTTAAGCAATAAATCACAGTTACAATTTAATAGTGACGGTACGATTCGAAGTGCCTCTGCTGATGGTTTATCAGCAGCATTTTTACCACAGCAAAATTACTCTCCTTTTTATAAACGCCTATTTAATGATTCTGAGATGCTGTGGCGCATAATTTCTCCTACACTGGTACACGACTTTTTTAACTTTTATTTAATAACAGATGATGATTTTATTCGTGTTTCTCCCCCTAATTGGGCATTAAACGCACCTGCCGACTTTAGAGCAACGAATGGCTCAACTTATAAATCGATTAAAAGCACGCTTGAAACAGTAAGAGAGCCTGCATGGTCAAAAGTCTATTACGATACAGTATGGCGCAAATGGGTTATTAGCTTACTAGTGCCAGTTTATGTCGATAATGAGTTTTTAGGTGTGACAGGGAGCGATATTTCCCTCAACAAACTTATTTCATTTTTACCTGTTGGTGATAAAGAAAAACACCTACTTGTGTTTGATAGTAAAGGGCAATTGTTAGCACACCCAGATTTAAATCCGACCTTACTAGCCGACTATGGTAGTGATAATAAAGCACTCGCTACTAATGAATTTGTAAACCCAGCACTGCAGTCGATTATTGATGATGTAATTGCGGTGAAATTACCTGAATACGCAAATTCGTTTGAAAAAAATGACGAAGCTCATATTATCAATATTCGTAAGATTGATGACTTAGATTGGTACATAGGGGTATATAAAAAGCGTTCATCGACGTTATCTGCATTACAAGATTTAAAACTGAAGTTTTTTGGTCTCTTTATTTTATACGCAATATTAGTTGCCTTATTGCTGCATCAAGCGCTTTATCAACTAGTCCTTCGCCGTTTACATACTTTGGTTTATGCAGTTACAAGTTTTGGCAAAGGTCAATTAACTACAGAATTCCCACCAGAAAACAAAGATGAAATTGGCACGCTTAATGGCTCATTTAGAGACATGACGGTAGAAATTCGCAAACTTATCGATGGCTTAAACCAGAGAATTACAGAAAAAGAAATTGCTGAAAAAGCAGCTAACCGTTTATCTAAAGCGGTAGCATTCTCGGGCACTGGTGTTGTGATCACCGATGAGAATTTTGTAATTGAATACGTAAATCCAAAAATGCTCGAAATGACAGGCTACCCAGAAAGTCATTTTAATAGAGCACCATTACTTAATATTATTGCCTCAGAAATGTCTATTTTAGTTGAAGATATAGACATAGATTTACGCAGCCGTAATTACTGGCGCGGTGATACATTAATTCAAGGCTTGAATAAAGAGCCAATTTGGGTGTCTTTAAGTGTTTCGCCAATTCGTGAAGAGGGCGGTGAAATAACCAGCTATGTAGCATCTGCACAAGATATTTCGTTTGTAAAAGAAAGCCAGCGTAAAATGGAGCAGCTTGCTTACTTTGACACCCTTACGGGCCTTGCCAACAGAACGTTTTTTAGAATGCAATTGCGTAAATCAATGGCATTAGCAGAACGTGGGCACTATGCATTTGCATTGTTTTACTTTGATTTAGACGAATTTAAACGTATTAACGATACATTAGGTCACGATGCCGGCGATCAATTATTAATTGAAGTGGCAAACAGACTTAAAAAACGTTTACGAGCCGAGGACACCATAGCGCGCTTAGGTGGTGATGAATTTGCAGTATTACTCAGTGGTATAGAAAGCCAAGCTCACGCGACTGATGTTGCCAATACAATTCAAAAAACACTGAATGTGCCTATAAAACTAGGTAGTAATGAAGTTATTGTGAGCGCGAGTATTGGTATTACAATGGCTCCGTACGATAGCCTAGAAGAGGATCAGTTATTAAAACATGCTGACTTAGCAATGTATGAGGCAAAAGCAAAAGGGCGTAATACATTCCATTTTTATAGCCAAGAATTGAACGCAGCTGCTAATGAGCGTTTATTTATTGAAAATGAGCTACGTATAGGACTAAAAGAAAAACAGTTTGTAGTTTACTACCAACCTCAAGTTGATAGTCGTACTCATCAGGTCATTGGCTATGAAGCGTTATTAAGATGGTTCCACCCAACTGAAGGCGCAATCCCTCCAGATAAATTTATTCCTATTGCAGAAGCGACAGGCCTTATAGTTGAATTAGGCGAATGGGTGCTTCAAGAGTCTTGTGATTTTGCCGTAAGATTAACAAAGCAAGGCTTAGAAAATAATATATCGATAAACTTATCGGCTCGCCAGTTCAAAGACTCAAGCTTAGTCTCAACACTGAGTAAAATGATAATTAGGACGGGTGTTTCGGCTAAGCGCCTTCACTTAGAGCTGACTGAAAGTATGCTAATGGGAAATGTAGAAGCTGCAATTACACAACTCCACGAGCTTAAAGCCTTAGGTATATCTATTTCTATTGATGATTTTGGTACTGGCTATTCGTCACTCAGTTACTTAAAACGATTCCCGGTTGATATATTGAAAATTGACCGTTCATTTGTAAAAGATATCCCTGAGGATACAAATGATATGGAAATTACTGCCGCTATTATTGCCATGGCGCAAAAGTTAAAGCTAGACGTGGTCGCAGAAGGGGTTGAGACAATAGAGCAGATGCAGTTTTTACAAAATAATAATTGCTTCATTGTACAAGGCTATTATTTTAGTAAACCAATTGCTGAGCACGAACTACCAAAATTGTATGAAAGGTTAAATGAACTCTCAAATAGCGAAGTAAGTAGTTAATAAAATTGCGGGTTAACCACCCGCAATTTTAACTTTAAATTTTAACGCTTCTAAAATGGCTTTTAGTTTATCGCGGTCATCACCTTGCACTTCAATAATGCCTTCTTTTACTGCGCCGCCTTGGCCCATTTTGCTTTTTATAGTTTTAGCTAACTTTTTCAAATCATGATCTTTTGGATCAATGCCTACAACTAACATTACGCCTTTGCCTTTACGTCCTTTTGTTTGACGCTCAATGCGAATAAAACCATCTTTAAAAAGCTTAGCTTCTAACTCTTTTTCTGGTTTTGGCTGGTCAATGCGCCCCGTACTTGTTGAATATACTAAGTGACTATCACTCATACCTTACCTTTATGGATAAAAATTAATTAAATATTGGCGTAAATGATAGCAAATTTGAAGTTGTGTGTTTTTCTTTTTGCTAAATACTTTTAACAGGTTATATTTAGTTCAAAGGAAATATTATTGGAGTTTAATATGAGTTTAACTAAGAATGAATCAGTCGATGGCACTACATTAACAATACAAATCAAAGGTAAATTTGACTTTAATTTAGTGCAATCTTTTCGCCAAGCTTATGCCCAAATGAGCGAAAAAACAGTAAAGGTTATTATCGATTTAAGAGAGACTGACTACATGGATAGCTCAGCACTTGGCATGTTACTTAACATGAAAAAAACAATTGATAGCCAAGTGAAAACTATCGAAATAAGCAATTGCCAACCACAGCTTAGAAAAATTCTACAAATTTCACGTTTTGATAAAAAGTTTGATATTAGCTAATGATACATGTGTTAATTGTAGATGATCAGGCGCTCAATCGCATTTTACTAAGTAAAATGCTTGAGCAAGAGGGTTATAAAATATCAGTGGCTTATAACGGGCTAGATGCACTTAATGTACTTAAAAGAGAGCAAATAGACGTTGTTTTACTTGATGTTTTAATGCCTGTAATGGATGGTTTTGAAGCTGCTGAAAAAATAAAGCAGCAGTATAGTGAAGTTTACTTACCGATTATTTTTATAACCTCCTTAGAAGATCAAGCAAGTTTTGAGCGCTGCCTCGAAGTGGGTGGCGATGACTTTATTCATAAACCATTTGAAAAAGTTATTCTGCATGCAAAAATTAAAGCACATATTCGCACCAGAGAGCTGAGTAAAAAAGCAAACCAACAAAAGAAATTGCTTGAATATCATCATAATCAAATTGAACGTGAACACGAAATAATTGAGCATATTTTTAATAACTCATTAGAAAACCAAGGTAAGTTTAAAGAGTATTTAGATTTTAATTTATCACCGGCCTCTATGTTTAACGGCGATATGTTTTTAGTAGCGCAAAGCCCAATCGGTAATTTGTATTGCATGTTGGGAGATTTTACGGGCCATGGCCTTGCAGCAGCTATTGGTGCATTACCAACTTCTCGTGTTTTTTATACTATGGTACAAAAAGGCATGGCGGTTAACGATATTGCCTGTGAGCTAAATACACTACTGTACAACCTACTACCTGGGCATATGTTTTGTGCTGCAACCATTATAGAGCTTAGCGCATCAGGTAAAAGTGTTTCAGCATGGATGGGCGGCTTACCCGATGCCTACCTAATAGATAAAGACGGTAATGTAAAACAAACATTAGAATCACAGCATATGGCGCTGGGGATTTTAGATGAACAAGAATTTGAATATGAAGTTATTCATTTTGAAACAAATAGTAATACCCGCCTTGTATTAGCGACCGACGGAATTATAGAAACAGCAAACAAAGAAGATATATTTTTTGGGGAAGAGCGTTTTTTACAAACCTTAAAAAGTAAGTCGATGATTAGTAGTGAAGATATAGTTGCTAACGTTACTGAGTTTGCAGATGGTACTAAACAACAAGACGATTTAAGCATTGTTTTACTAAACTGCCTGCCTTTAGTTCCTGAGGAGCAAGAGCGAGAAGCATTTTCTACTTTAGCTTTTAATTTATCTTTGAGTTTAAACTCAGAACAAATAAAAAAAACAGACCCCGTTTACGACGTCGTTAATATTTTGAGCAGTGTTGAGGGATTAAATGCCCATCGTTCTAATATATTTTTACTGTTGTCTGAGGCTTATAATAACGCGCTTGATCATGGTGTATTAGGGCTTAACTCCGAAATTAAAAAACAAGAAGATGGTTTTTTTCGATATTACGAATTAAGAGAAGCAGCTCTGGCTAAACTTACCGATGCCATGATTATTATTGATATGCGCTATTGCCCCGACACACTCAGTTTATATTTTATTATTTGTGATTCAGGCCGAGGGTTTAGTAGTAAGCAAGATGAGTTGTCAAAGGTTAATAATGAATTTGGCAGAGGCGTGTCTTTATTAGAAGAAATAGCCGAAAAAGTTACTTATAACGCCAGTGGTAACCAAGTTGAAATGTGCTACAAGTTGAGCTAGCTCTGTAAAAATATCCATGCTATTATTCTCGAAACTTTAGATGTATGGATGGCCAAATGATTTCTTCTTACCTAAAACAAGCACAATTAAGTGCTAATCCTACTTTGATTGCAACAGAGCTTGAAAAGCTTGATCTGCATCTTACAAACTCAACTTTACCTGATGTGCGTTGGGAGTATCAAATACCTGAGCTTGGCGAGGGCGGAGCGTGTAGTTTATTTGGTTACTTACAAGATGAGCCATTCAAATTAACTGACTATCTTAAAGGTGATGAGCAAACACAACTTAAGTTAGCTAATTTACAAAGTATTGTAAGCTACATTGAGCAGCAAACGGGCGTTGATTGGTATGGTATTTATCAATCAACTAATACCCCTGAAGGTGATCAACTATTAAAATTGGCTTATCATGGTGCGCCTAGTCGTCCGTTGTTTCCTTTAACGCAAGCATTTGCAGCTGGCAGTAACAATGTACAGGTTGCGCTATCTCACAAGGGCCGCATTATTAATAACGTTGAGGCGTATTTATCACAAGGTGGTGAATACTACACATGCGATCCTAAAGTTAAATCAGAAACCTGCCTACCTTTATTTAATGCACAAAATGAATGCGTTGGTATTGTAGATGCAGAAGCCTTTAAAAATGATTTTTTTGATGAAAAGACGCTTGCCGTTTTAATTGCATGTTGTATTAAAATTCCTCACTTTCTAGTGTAAATAACGCTAGTCAATATGATGTGCTTTTATGTTAAGCTTAGCTTAACAGCTAACCCCTAAATAACGATAAGAGATAGCCAATGTTCTCAGTATTAAAACCATTACCAACAGATCCTATTCTTGGCCTTATGGCGGCCTATAAACAAGATACAAACCCTAATAAAATTGATTTAGGTGTAGGTGTCTACAAAGATGAGCAAGGCAATACACCGGTTCTTAAAGCGGTTAAAAAAGCTGAAGCGTTTCGTCTTGAAAACGAAATGAGCAAATCTTACATTGGTTTAGCGGGTAATTTAGATTACTGCCAAAAAATGGAGCAGTTATTACTAGGCGAACATCAAGCATTGCTAGCAAATCGCGTACGTACTGCGCAAGCTCCAGGTGGTACGGGTGCACTTCGTGTTGCAGCTGAATTTATTAAGCGTTGTAATACAGACGCGACTGTTTGGGTAACTAACCCAACATGGGCTAACCACATTAGCTTGTTTGAAGCTGCAGGCTTAACAGTAAAAGAATACCCATATTACGATTACGAAAATAAAGATTTACTGTTTGATGAAATGATCAACACACTTAAACAAGTGCCTAAAGGCGATGTGGTTTTACTACATGCATGTTGTCATAACCCAAGCGGTATGGATTTAAACGAAACACAGTGGAACACGGTTGCTGAACTTGCAAAAGAAGTGGGCTTTACACCACTTGTTGATATTGCGTACCAAGGTTTTGGTGCTTCGCTTGAAGAAGATGCACGCGGCTTACGTATTTTAGCCGATGCAGTAGAAGAGCTAATTATTTGTTCTTCATGTTCTAAAAACTTTGGCTTATACCGCGAGCGTATTGGTGCATGCTCACTAATTGCAAAAGACAGCGCAACAGCAGATATTTCAAACTCTGTAATGCTAAGCGTTGTGCGTAGTATTTATTCTATGCCGCCAGCGCATGGTGCCGATATTGTTAATACTATTTTAAGCAGTACTGAGCTTACACAATTATGGCACTCTGAGCTTGATGAAATGCGTAGCCGCATAAATGGCTTACGTAGCTTAATTAAAGAAAGCTTAGCAACGAAAGATATTGCACAAGACTTCTCATTTATTGAGCGCCAAAACGGTATGTTTTCTTTCTTAGGTATTAATAAAGAGCAAATTGCTCGCCTACAAAAAGAGTACGGCATTTACATTGTTGGCTCTAGCCGCGTAAATGTTGCAGGTGTTAGTCATTCAAATATTGAATACTTTTCAAATGCTGTAGCTGACGTTTGTAAATAAACGCAGTTAATAAAAAAACCGCACATCATTAGTAATGATGTGCGGTTTTTTATTATCTAAATTTAAACAATCAGCAGCAACCTTTAACCGATAGCAGGAATAAGCCCCGCCATTTGCATAAACTGCGCAGCAATAATAGTGATGCCACATATAGCTGCTATACCAAGCCCAACATTCCCACTTTTAACTTGGTAACCTGTTTTATTTGATGTTGTACGCTGTTTATAAACCATTGCTACAGGCAAAAATATTGCCAGTACAACAAGTGCTATTGCTGCGTAACCTAAGGCCATAATAAAGCCCTGAGGATAAAACAATGCAAAGCCAAGTGGCGGAATAAACGTAATTAAAGCCGTTTTAATTCGGTCTGTTTTATTGTCACCCTTTTTAAATGCATCAGCAAAAAAATCAAATAACCCTAAGCTCACCCCTAAAAATGATGTCGCAAGTGCTAAATCAGCAAATAACTTAACGGCCGTTGCCACACTTGGGTTATGCGCAATACTAGCCACGCTAGATACAAACCCATTAAGACCTTCGCTGTTGAGTAAATCAGTTTGACTCATAATACCTTGGCTAAGTAGTTGCCAAAAAATATAAATAACTAAAGGTAGGGCGGCTCCAGCAATCATTACTTTGCGCAGTACTTTTATTTCTACACCAACATATTTAACAATAGAAGGGATAGAGCCATGAAAACCAAACGAAGTAAATATAACCGGTATAGCCGAAAGGATTAATCCTTGCTCTACGGGCATCTCTAATAAGTGCTTACCTTGTACATAAGGGGTAAGCATGTAAAACAAACTAGCTAATACAATAATTTTTATTGTAAATAACACTCTATTTAGTTTATCTACCTTGCTAGTGCCTAGTGTTACCACACTTGCAATAATAACAGCGAGGATCACAGAGCCAAACTGTGGGGCTATATCTACATCAAAGCCTATATTTATACGCGCTTGAAGTTGTGCACCACCACCTGCAATATAAGCAGCGCATAAAGCATAAAATAAAAAAATCATCGAAAAATTCGCGATGTATTGTCCGCGCTTTCCAAGCCATAATTTAGCCAATGTATTTAATGTTGCATCGCGTGGTGCATATTGGTGTAGCTCTAACATGAGTAGTGCGGTGTAGGTCATTAGTAACCAGCTAGCAATTATTAATGCAAGTGCAGTACTAAACCCAAGCCCGGCAGATGCAATTGGCAATGCCAACATACCCGCACCAATAGTGGTGCCTGCAACAATTAACATGCTTCCAGTTGTTTTATTTTTAAGCACTTAATTACCTTAATTATTATTAATATTGATGCACCATATAACTAGTTACTCAAATCTCAAATAGTTTTGTAATAAAAGAGCATTATTAAAATGTAACTTACAATTTACAACTGTATTTATTAAGGACTTGTATGCATTTAAAAGTATTAAAATAGGGTGGTGAGGGTATAATTTTATGTACGTTGGATTGCGTTATAAAACGCTAAGGATTGGCATGTGCCGGTAAAAGCATCGTATTTTTTTATGGTTCTCATTTGGTCTACTACACCTCTAGGGATTGTGTGGAGCAGTGAAACAGTATCGCCAACGCTTGCTGTATTAATGCGTATGCTGGTGGGGTTGTTTTTAGGTGGTTTAATTGTTGCCATAACAAACATTAGAGTGCCTTGGAGTAAAAACGCATGCCTACTTTACTTTTATTCGAGTATAGGTATTTTTGGTGGCATGTTACTAAGCTATATGGCAGCTAAAACAGTCCCTTCGGGTATTATTTCGCTTATGTTTGGCCTTGCACCTATTTTGTCGGGATTGCTTGCTCAACAGCTATTAAATGAGCCTAAATTTAGCCCGATTAAATTAGTTGCGTTAGCGTGCGCCTTAATTGGCTTATATTTTGTTAGTTATAACCAAGTACAAAACTCGCAAACTCAAGGGCTTGGGTTACTTTATGTGTTTATGGCGGTCTGCTTTTTTAGTTTAAGTGGTGTGATGATCAAGCGCGTAAAAATTGCGATTCATCCAATGGCAACAACATTTGGTGCCTTAGTTTTTGTAACTCCACTCTTTTTTATTGCGTGGTGGTTATTAGACGGTGAATTGCATATACAAAACTGGAGTGCAAAATCATTGTGGGCTATTGGTTATCTAGGAATATTTGGATCTTTAGTAGGGGCTTTGGCGTATTTTCATGTACTGCAAAACCTAAATGCGAGTACGGTATCACTTACTACTCTTATAACTCCTAGCTTTGCGCTAGGTTTGGGAGCTTGGCTAAACAATGAGTCACTAAGCCAAGAGTTAATAATTGGTGCGGTTATTATTTTAATTAGTCTGGGCTTTTTTCAATTTGGTGATAAATTTTTAAAGCGAAAAAAAGTAAACACAAATTAGCTTTACTACATTTTTTCTATTTGAATAATCAAACGACGGTTTTTGTCTCGGCTTAAAATATTATCGTTATTATCAACAAAACGTTTTTCACCTAAACCGGTTGTTTGTACTTTGGCTTCATCAACACCCAAGCTCACCATGTAATCTTTTATAGTTTTGGCGCGCTTGCGCGATAAATCTAAGTTATTCCAGCGTCCGCCATAGCTATCAGTGTATGAGTCAATACTAATGGACTCTATGCTTGCATCATTTTTTAAATACTCAGCAATTTTATCAAGACGTTGTTGCGACGATTTAGTTAATTTACTGCTGTTTGATTGATAGTTCATTACAGTAAACGAAATATCTTCAAAGCTGTACGGGAGTAGCTCATCACGGCATTGTAAAAAAGCCCAGTAAGCTTGTTTAAAGTTTACGCTCGATATACCAACGGCAATTTTATCGGCACTGTTTTGCCAGTCTTGATAATAAAAAGTAGGGTAGTAGCCTTTTTCAAGCTCGGTAAGCATTTCCCATGCGGTTTTATTGCCTAGCTCGCCATCAAACTTTTTAAGTAATTTCATGTTTGCAATATCGCGAGCGGGCAATCCTGCACGCCATGTAGGTGGCACTGCTTTTAAACCTGCAATTGCGTAGTTATCTGGGCGTACAACCATATCTAAATTAAATGTTAAGTTTTTATTTTTACTTGCTGAAGCTTTAAAAATAGCTTCGCCGTAATAAGGAACTTCATGATTTAATTGGCATTGTAAGCGCGTTGTTTTAACGACTTCCCAGTTGGAGTTGTCTTGGGTTGCTGTGTATTGGCGCATAGCAGCTTGCGAGTGAGTACTGTAAAGCACCGCACTTATACTAAGGCTAATAAATAACAACTTATACTTCATGGTGCTCTCCAGCTATCCGGGAATGCCAATAATTTGGCAAATTAACGACTGCAATGATTAGTTTATTCTCTACGTAACTAACTTATAAGTTAAAGCAAGTTATGTGCCTACAATTTTAAAGCAATAAATACTTAAATCCCCTAGCCTAGGGGGCATCAATTTTGACATAATAGTCAGCTTACACGTATAAACAAAGAAGACTATGGCAAATACTGAGCAAACACCTTTCGCAAAACGCTTTCGTGGATTTTTTCCTGTTGTTATTGATGTTGAAACTGCAGGTTTTAACAAAGAAACAGACGCCTTACTAGAAATAGCAGCCTCTGTTTTAAAAATGGATGACGAAGGATTGCTCAGCATAGATCATACTGTTCATTTTCATGTTCAGCCATTCGAAGGCGCTAATATAGAACAAGCCGCCATCGACTTTAATGGTATAGACCCGTTTTCACCATTACGTGGCGCAGTACCTGAAGATGAAGTAATTAAAGAAATATGTAAAGTAGTACGCAAAGCGCAAAAGGCTGCTGGGTGCCAACGCTCAGTTATTGTGGCGCATAATGCCGCATTCGATCATGGCTTTTTAAATGCAGCAATAGAGCGTAATAACATTAAGCGTACGCCATTTCACCCGTTTGTAAGCTTCGATACAACGTCTTTAGCAGGTTTAGCGTTAGGGCAAACTGTATTAGCAAAAGCATGTAGAGCGGCTGGTATCGAGTTTGATAACAGCCAAGCGCATTCAGCGCTTTACGACACAGAACGTACAGCTGAGCTTTATTGTTTAATAGTAAACCGCTGGCAGCAATTAGGTGGTTGGCCATTAGCGCCGCTAGATGATTGCGACGCTGAAACTGAAACTGAAACTGAAACAAAAAATGACGAAGACGCTAAAACGTCTGAGTAATTTTACCCTCAGTTAGCTTAACTAGGTGGGGCGGGTAAATACGCGAAAATTGTTTAGAATCTTTCGCTATTTTAAGCTCCACACCAGGGTGCATTAATTCGTTTACTTTTAAACGGCTACTGGCAAGTAATTGCGTTATTTTTTGCTTAATAAGTAGTTTTTGACGATTAATATGGGCAGAGCGTATTTTTATATGTTGTTCATTTTCAGTTATCTTATTCATGAATTGCTGGCGCTGAGCTGCCCCCGCAATTTTACTCGCTTTTTCACGAGCTTGTTGTAAAGCCGCTACTTTGGTTGCAAGTACTTTTTCAAAATCGGTTATTTGTGTTTGCTTTTGGCGAAGCTCAAACCAGAGCTGTGCTAAAAATACGCGCGTTTTAGTACCGGCTGGCGCGCCTAGTTCACCTGTTTCAATGCGCATAGCATCTAAAATATTACCGCCAATAATTTTACCTCGCGGGTCATTTGCTTTGCCTACACGTATTAATCGCCTAGCACTCAAATCACAATGCAGAGTTTGGCGTTCAATAAATAAATCTTGTTCGGATTTAATGTTGCAGTACTGGGCATAACCAATCGAAATAGTTCGCTGAGCGGTTATACAGCACGTAAATGCTTCCTCGCCTTCACGTTTTCGGCCAATTGCGCCAAGCATAATGGTTACCGCACTTTTACTTTCAACAGTTCCTGATTCTACAAAACCAAGTACCGTAATATCACCATTGGCTTTTACACGCATGCCGTCTTTAATATCGCCAGTAATAATTACGCTACCATCAAAATCAACATGGCCTGTACTTACATCTACGTTATCAAAGCATAAAACGTCATCTACACGCATACCACGGGGTAGGGCAACGGGCACACCTTTGCAGTCGGCAATAAGCATATTAGGATTATTAGGATCTACTTTTGTACCTTCGAAAGGCTGGAGTTGGTGATCTTTACCTGGTTTTGCACTAATTGAATCGCCAAATACCGTATAGCCTTCTTCTCCAGGTGTAGCTGCAATACGCTGCATTAAGGGAGTGCCAGGTTTTACGGTGATAATAGCGCCAAGGTTTTTCATATCAACCTTACCGCCTTCTTTAGCTTGTGGGCTGAGTACTCGGTCTTGAGCTGTTGAGCATAAACGCACAAATTTAGCATCGCTGCCTTCTTTTGGATTGCGCCCATGTGCAATTATGGCACTGTAAGAGCTTCCTGCTGGTTGCTCAAACTGCTGGCCTAAAAAGGTATCAAGCGCACGAGGACTTATTCCTTTTTTAACACCTGCATCAGCAAGTGCTTTTTGCGCGCCTTCCATAGACAAAAGTGCGCCACCTTTAGCGGTAGTTAATGTTGCTTCTGCGACCATGTTTTTTTCATCAATATTAATGACAAGCGACGCATCTACAGCTCTAGCAACGACAAGCGATACTTCCTGATAATTTTTAGTTGGCGCAAAAAGCTTTCCAATATTGGCAATGACAGCTTCGTACTCACTAAACTCAGATTGCTCTAGCATTTGCGTTAACTGAGTACTTGTAACAGGAAAACCACTATCAATAGGGTGACTTTCTAAAGAGACAAACCCTGTACTTTGATCAAATGAAAAAACCGACATTTATAAATTCCTTACATTATGCCTGTTATTATTTTTATTTTTTTACAACTAAAGGTTTAGAAATGACAAAAACCTTAACTCCTCATTTGAACACAGGTTAAACATATTGTTAAGCAAATGTTTATAGAGCCTTGCATAAACTAAATTTTGCTTATTTAACGTCCGATTAGTGCGTGTAATTAAAATAAAGCGTTACTAGGCCTTGAGTATCAGTACTTTACTCAGTTATACTGCTTGCACGCTCTGAATTGAGTTACTAATTCAGGGGCTGATTAGGATTCGACGGAATTCAAGAAGCCCAAGGTGCATGTCGAGGTGCGGTTTGCCTCGTTAAACAGCCGCAACCTAAAGTAATCGCAAACGACGATAACTACTCTCTAGCAGCTTAGGCTGGCTAGCGCTCCTTCCATGTATTCTTGTGGACTGGATTTTGGAGTGTCACCCTAACACCTGATCGCGACGGAAACCCTGGCCGGGGTTGAAGCGCTAAAACTAAGCGGCCTCGCCTTTATTTACCGTGTTTGTCCGGGACTTAAAGGTTAATTAAATGACAATACTAAACATGTAGTACCGACGGTCGAGGCTTTTCGGACGGGGGTTCAAATCCCCCCAGCTCCACCAATAAAGGTTTTTGAACTCGTTATTCGAAAACCATAAGAAACCCGCAAATTTGTTAATCCAAATTTGCGGGTTTTTTTATGCTTATAATTTAATTATTAATGATCGTTTAACGTTTGTAGCAACTAAGCTTTAGCCGTTATTTCAGCGTTTTACGATGCAGTAAATAAAACAGATATTAACTTGCCAAAAGGGCAGTGTAGCCATGTTCTAAGGCATACTTTCGCAAGTCATTTTATGATGAACGGAGGTAATATTTTGGTATTACAGCAGATACTTGGTCATGCAAAGATTGGCAAACCATGGTTTACGCGCACTTTGCACCAAGCCATTTAGAAGATGCTATAAAGTTAGGTCCAAGAATTAGTTAAGCAAAACCCCAAGACCAAACATAAATACATGAGTCGCTAATAAAGTGCAGCCTATTTTCCATAAATAAACTACCGATGTATTCTCCCATAGCCAAGGTAGTGATATAGTCTCAGGCTTTGATAGTGGTACCAAATCTAAAGCACCATAGTTCACTTCCCTTCGGATACTCTTAATAACGATAAGCAATTTGTTTTTAGCCGCGTTAAAGTGATCTTTGTATGCATGATGACCTTTGTTATAGAAAACATCAGTTGGTTTAAATCTTACAATGTTTATTTGATCCAGATACTCGTCAAATTTAGATGTAACTTTAATTAATGCAAATAAATTAGCTCTTGTTTCTTCAGCGTTGTCTAAATCATCTAGCTCAAACGATAATAATGACGTTTCAATTATTGACAGATTATTTAAAAATGTAGATACCAAATTAACTCCCTATAATTTTAACAAATGGTAAAAATAATAATCGTTATCGAAAATCCGATGGGTAGTACATCAGGAAAAATGACTTATGTTTCTTCAATAATTGCCGGAGTGCCAATATAAGTAACGTATAAAAAAGTACCATTGCTGAATTGTTGTGATGATGTCGCAATTTGAACACCTAAAATAGCGTTAGCTTCAGCTGGTGCGCTATCAACGAAGGAATCTATAACCTCCTGATATTCGTTTTTATTACGTTGCAACATACCACGGATTATTCCTTTATTAGATACCTCAACAGTGCCAGTGACTTGAATCATCCCAAAAGTTTCTTTTACAATACAACCTTCAGGTAAATTTTCAGTAGTGAATAAAGTTATACTCATTTCAACTCCTTTGATATTTAGTTTATTGTCAAATAATAATTATGAGTTCAATATTTAATCGAATGTCAAACTTTAACTATGTCCACATAATGCCCAAATACAATAGATTAGACAAGACTGTATTAGGTACTATAAGTAATTAACATCTTGATTATCAAGTAAGTTGTTGTTTTTATTGGTTGCCTGTAATAATCGAGGCTTTTCGGGCTGGGGTTCAAATATCTAAGCCCACCAATAAAGGTTTTTGAACTCGTTATTCGAAAACCATAAGAAACCCGCAAATTTGTTAATCCAAATTTGCGGGTTTTTTTATGGAATTTATAAAGTAAAAATAAAGTTTAAGTATTTTTAATTGCGCGTAGCTTCATTTTTATTGCAATCACAAGCAGGCTAAATAATGACAGCATACTTATTAACAACGTTAGATTAAGTATAGGGTTACTCGGCTCGTAGGTCGTGACAGTAGAGTTGTTTGTAGTTTGCGAGTTTTGCTGTTGCCTAATATAGCTTTGGCTGATCCAATCTACCGCGTTTATCCACTGTACTTTGGCGGGGTCACTATTGTTGAGCATCCCTATTGCGTGCTTATCGTTATCTAAGCTTTTTGAAAGTTGTATCAGTTGCTGCCAAAATTCATTTTTAGGGCCTAGGTCGTCTATTTCTTGCAGGTGCTGTTGTAATTTATCACCACCCATCGTTTTTATATCAGCTTGTCCTGTACTTTGCGCGTAGCTATTTATTAGCGATGAAAAGCGACTAAAGTATTCATTACTTTTTCGCTGTGTAGGGTTAGCTGTTCGCTCGTTTGTTGCTTTTTGTACCGGTTGATTTAGGCTATTTTGATCAATCAAATATTGTTTATAGTTTTGGTAACTTAAGTTGTTTGTAGTTGTGTTATTTGTAGTTCCATTATTTAGAGTGCCAAAGTTGTTTTTAAGTGCATTAACACTGATCACTATGCCTACTAAGGTAATAATACAAAGTGCGCAATAGCAAAAGTACAATGCGCTTTTTAAAGTGTTACGCAGTAGTTTATATTTATTATAACTTTGCTTAATAGCTGCAGCTGTATTTGGGGCTTCGTCTGTATCTAGGCGTTCATTTTGTATTGAGATACTTTTGTCGTTAGTACTTTCACTAATGTGTTTATCTGTATTTTTACTGTGCTCAGTGAGTGCTATTTGATTATTTTGAGATTGAGAGATTACAGTAATGAGTTGAGGTTCTACTTTAGTAATCAAACCTAGCTTTTTAAGTGAGGATTCTGTTTTAACAGCATCAATACTCGATAAGTCTTTTTTTAAAGCGTAAGCTTTTCCATCAAATAACTGAATAACAATATTATGAGGAATATTAAGAAGTTGGCTGAGTTGTTCTTGGGCAGAGGTAAGGTCAGTATTTTGATATAACTGACCATTAAAAACAATTTTAAATGTAGCGCTCACGTTAGTACCTTGCTTGTGTAATTCCATTTTTGGAATTTTATTTTTATTATTTAATACACCAAGCTAACTTAACAGATAAAGGGTATGCTTTCTAATGATTTGCGATTAAAAAAGCCCTAACAAACAGCGTTAAGGCTTTGGCGTGTAGCTGTTATTTTACTTTATAGGTTAGCGAGTGATTTGACTGATTGCTTTTGCTTTTGCTTTTGCTCACTTACTGGTTGGGTTGCTTTGTTTATTAATGTTTCAAGTGGTTTATTTCGCACACACATAAGTACTTTGTTCATTGCTTGGCATGTTCCTGTCGCTTTTTTATCATGGCTTGTGTAGCTGCAATCTTCATTAATGGCTTTTTCTTCACATGCTTCCCAAGGCGCGCTTGAACCATGGCCCGCATGACTTAGCACTGAGTATGAGGTAGCAAGTAAAAAGCTAGCTATTAGAGCGTTTATTACGTTAGATATTTTCATTTTTTCCCACTTAATTATTTGTCCAGAATACGAGTTACCTGGCGGTAGCACCTTTAAAACAACCAATAAACATGTTTTCAGATACATCGGCTGCATGGTAGTGGAAACCGCGTATATCGTCGGTGTGGCCTCTGCACTCGTCTAAATCAGTGGGTTCTATCCCATCTTCGTTGAGCATGCCAAATATACCAAAGCCATCAAGTGCGTAACCCATCATGGCGGCGTGACCGTCTGATTGAATTTGTGTTTGGCTACAACCTGCTTCACCGTGGTAGTGATAACCTGCTACTAAGTTAATATGGCCAGCGCAATCATCAAAGGCTGCAATAGTGTATGCGCCTAAAATAGCCTCAACAGGCGCGGGTGCAGCAAGTACAACACCATTGAGAGCAACACCTACATTGGCGTTACCAATACTGCTATTTTGAGTGGTTGCAACAGGCGTTATTGGAATTAAAAATGATTCTGATATACCGCCATCAACATAATCAATAGAGCATTCTACGCAGTGGTTTTGGTATTGTTCTTCTACGTTTGGACGCGCAGCTCCATCACACGATTCTTGTGTGTCGGTTACATTTACAAGGCCTGTACCTTCGTCGTATAGCTGCCAATGACTATCGTTATATAATGTAGGTAGATTTAAAATAAAGTCTCCGGTTATATCGTAAACCTCACCGGTGCCATCAAACCAAATACCGGCTTCGTCTGCTGTTGAGGTGATATTTTGAGGGCAAAATACACCAATCTCGTAATTTGAAGGCGCACCTGCAATATCAATTTTGTAGCATGAGGCTTCATCACCATTACTTAGCGTACATGTTTGAGTGGTAATTGATGAAATGAGCGCATCGCTTTCAAAGTTAAAAGGGTCGACTTCTACAACAAAATCGGTTGAAGTATCTGTTGTAGTTCCCTCATCGGTGGTTGTTTCAGTTACAACTGTACTTTCAGCATCGCTACCGTTACAGGCAGCTAAACCCAGTGAAAGTATACACACTGCAAGCGGTGTCAAAATTGGTGTGTTAAATCTTCTCATCAAAAATATCCGGTAATGAAGTTGAATGTATAATATTTGTTAAATGTGCAAACAAAGTGCAAAAACAACGCAACATAGTACATAGCTCGAGATAGAAGCTGATAAAGTTGCTATAAATGCGTTTAGTACCTTTTATTGTTTAAAATACTGCGACTTAAAAGTACTTAAATAGGCAGTGGAGTTTTATGGACTTTTTATTTCCCGACAGCATGTCTTTATTTTTGTTTTTATTGTTAATGATCACCGCTGGCTTTACTTCTTTTATATCTGCTGCATTTGGTGCTGGTGGCGGATTAATGCTGCTTGTTGTTATGGCGTCATTTATGCCAATGGCAGTTGTTGTGCCTGTGCATGGTTTAGTACAGCTTGGCTCTAATGCAAATAGGTTTTTACTCAGTTTTAAGCATATTGATAAAAGCATGTTTGTATATTTTGCGTTAGGCGGCTTAGTAGGGGCGGGGTTATCAAGTTTTGTTATTGATGATATATCGCTTGATGCTATGAAGTTAGTGGTCGCTATTTTTGTTATTTATTTACTGTGGGGTAAAACGCCACCTATAAAATTAACCTCTAAGGTGTGGCGTATGGTCGCCGGTGGAATAACTACTTTTATTTCTATGTTTGTGGGGGCAAGCGGTCCACTTGTTGGTAGCTGTTTATATATAAATAATTACGAAAAGTTAAAATTTACGGCAACGTTTTCGAGCATTATGAGTGTGCAGCATTTATTAAAAGCGATAATTTATGGCGCTGTTGGCTTTAGTTTTTGGCAATGGATACCGCTTGTAATTGCCATGGTAATAAGTGGCGCTGTAGGAACTTGGTTCGGAATTAAATTACTTAAAAGGATGTCTGGGGATAAATTTAAGCATATTTTTAGGATAGTTTTAACGTTATTAACGCTACAACTTGGTTGGCAAGGTATAAAAATATTACTCCACTAATTTGCTTAGTGGAGTAAATTTAATTTTATTAAACATAAATTATTTAAGAGGATTAAATAATTCATTGCGCCAAAAAGTTACTGATATAGAGCGACTATACTGTAATTTTTTGCCTTATCGATGAATTACATATTCTTTGTAATAATTGTTCATACGTTTAATTAAATTGGTATTAAAGCTTATTTAACAGCGGCTTTAATTGGCTTGTCGCCATCAAACAACTTAAAAATGCGGTTACTAATAAATGAGTTGGTCGCAATATGTAATAATGCATTAGCTACGTTTTCGCGGCTAATTTTAGCTTCTGAACGATCACTTGGTTGCTGCGTCGTTACTTGCATTGAAGCACTATCGTCAGTCAATGTACCAGGGCGAACAATGGTATAATTTAAACCACTATTTATTAGGTGCTCGTCAGCCATGTGCTTAGCAACTAAGTAAGGTTTTAAATCACCTTGAATCGAATCTGGATCGTCAGCACCAATTGAACTGACCATAATAAAGTGATTAACGCCGTGCTCTTTAGCGAATGTAGCTGCTTTTGTTGCAGCCCATAAATCAATGAGTACAGTTTTATCATCGCCTGTACTTCCACCAGAACCAGCAGCAAAAATCACTTGGTCACAGCCTTTCATTGCATCACCAAAATCGCCTTCAAGATCTTGCTCAACAATAGTTAAAAAAGAGCTGTTTAAATCGCTTAACTTATTTTTGTCACGCACTAATGCCACAACATTTTGCTCATTTTCTAAAAGTAGCTCAGTTGTCATTTTACCTATTTGTCCGCTTGCGCCAATAATTAGGGTCTTACTCATAATTAACTCCTTCCAATAAATAGTAAAAGTAATGTGCTTACAAACAGACCTTGGGGTAGGGGATTATTTTTAAAGGGTAAAAAAGAGTTTAAATGAGCTAATTTCAAAAAATACTTTAATTAAAATTCAATACTTAACTGAGCATTAAAATTAGCTGCTTTTGGCGTGTTTTTTAGAACTTTTTATTCAACCATTATACTCATTTCGGTCACATAACTACGGCGGTATAGACTAATACGGACTTTATGTTCTTGGTAATTATAAAACAAAGTGCGATATGTACTATTGCCATTTGTTTTTGAAGGTTCACCTAATTTTTGCTGATAAAAGCGAGTGATATCAGAAATTGAATCGGTTAAATAACCAGTACGTACCATTGGGTATTCGCTTGCTACATCCATCGTTGTAACAAACTCTTCAGGAAGTGGGATTTCAGTGACGTTTTGGCTAAGTGCATTAAACGATAGAGTGCATAGCAACATTATTAAAAATGCTAAAGTTTTCATTAGAGTCCTTTGAGTAATAAATTCCTTTTATTGGTACTTATTTTACCTCAATAAGCACCAATGTCATTTAAATTTTATTACGAATTAAATCTCGTACTATAAACCGAGCAGGGTGAATAGCTTGGCTTACACGTTCGCTTAATGGGCGGGGTTCGTTATTTAAACAACTTACGAGGTGGTCTGCACTTAGCGGTGCGCTACACAATGCGCGTGCACCAAAACCGGTAAAAATATGCAGGCCTTGTTGTGGTTTATTAAGTTGCTCATATTGGTAGCGTTTACCTAAACGTAGATTAGCAAAGGCCATTATGTAATCACTTTGCTCGCACCATTGCCCTGCCATTGGTAGGTGATCTATAAATGTGCAGCGAACAGCCGCTTTTGCCGAGGTTATATTGCCAAGGGTAGAGGCAAATTCACTTTGTTGGTAAAAGCTAAGTAGTTGCTCTTGGTTTAATTGGTTGTCGAGCGCTGTAACTTGGCGGCTTTTAGTGTTTTTTTCAAATGTGGCACCCATGCAGTGATGATCTAAATAAGCCGGCGTAAAATACCCTTTATGGCATAGCACTGTTTTAAGTTTGCGTGATTGCTCACTTGCCTCAATATGTGAAACCTGACCGCGTACGCCCACTATAGGTAGCGCTTTTGTTTGCTTAAATGCATCACTGTGCTCACCTGCACAAATAATTACATCGCTAAACGGGCCTAGCTGCTCATCATTCGTTAATAAAAACCAACCGCTATCAGTTTTTTTAAGCTGCTTTATATTGCAGTTAAATAGGCTTTTAAATGGGCTTATGCTATTTGCAGCGCTTAGCATAGCGTTTACTAATTGTGGCGGGTTAATCCAGCCGCCTTGTTCAAAAAACACGCCTGAATAACCAGTCGTTACTCCGGCTATTTCGTCGCCTTGCTCTGCGGTTACGTTATGCATTAGCTGGGTTGGCCACAGTTGCTTTTGTGCTAAGTTTTCGTGCTTATCGGCGAGAGGTTTTTTTACTGCGTGTTGTAATACGCCGCACCAATCGTAATCAAAATTAAAACCGCTGCTAAGTAAATTGTTATATAGGCGTTTGGCGTATAAAAAACTATGTGCAAACAATTCGCTGTGCGGCGAGTTTTTAGCTTGTAGGTGAGGGTAAATAGCGCCTTGCACATTGTGCGATGCACCCATAGCTGGCTTTTCATCTTGGCAGAATAATTGGCTTGTTATGCGACGTTTTGCCAAGCTATATAAAATACAGCTACTGGCAATACCACCGCCAATGACCGCTACATTTTTTAAAGTACTGCTATCTTGATTAAAATAAGCGGGGGTTGATTGAGCGTTATTAACATGTTTAAGTTGGCCAGTAAGCATATCTTCTTTCTGATCAAAATCTTTGGCTTTTTTAGTACTAAAGCCAGCCTCTATTAATCCTCGTTGAACAAAGTCAGCGGCAGTAAAAGTCGATAAGGTTGCATTAGCTCTTGTTATATCAGCCATGGAGTTAAATAAACTTTGCTGCCACATATCAGGATTTTCACTTGGCTCAGGCCCATTTAAATACCAAGCATCAATAATTCCTGTTTGCGGGTAGCTCATTGCTTGTATTGATTCAAGCGCATCACCAAAGTATAAATCGAGAACAACACTGCCATTATTAAATTCGAGCCGGTGGCATCCTTCTAAATTAATTGGGTAGTTTACTGTTAATTGCTCACTAAAATAACTTAAGGTAGGCCAAGCGGTTAATGCTTGTTTTAAGTCTGTTAATGTTAAGGGATTCTTTTCAAACGAAATATAGTGTAGGCGTTTTACGCTTTTTTCACATTCATTTTGAACTTGCATCCGCTCAAGGTGGTCTTTAAAGCGTTGCCACGTATTTAAAAAGTTTAAACCGGTGCCAAAACCGGTTTCGGCAATAACAAAATGTGATTGGTCATGATTTTGTAATCGTACATCTATATTATTTTGCTCATAGTACACATAATGCGATTGAGCTAAGCCATCGTCATTAGAAAAATAAATATCACCGGAGTCATTAGTCAAAGGTGTACCTAAATTATTAATGTGACTATGTGCGTTCTTAATCATAATTTTTTAAATTTATAGATATATTTTTAATTATTTTACGGGTTTTCTTTGTAATAGTCTGGCGTTATTTATAAGCTAGCAGTTCAGAGTACAAGTGTACGCTAGAAAGCTGACCACTTAGGTGATTAAATTCGCGTAAAATAGAATGCAATTAAGTATTAAGCTAAGGGAATTACCCATGAGAAGAGCTGTAATTACAGGTATCGGTGTTGTATCAAGCATTGGTAACAACAAAGAAGAAGTATTAGAATCGTTAAAAACGGGCAAAAGCGGTATCGCTTTTAACCAAGAATTTGCCGATTATAAGTTACGTAGTAACGTATCGGGTAAAATTGATATTGACGTTAAAGCACATGTTGACCGCAAAGCAATGCGCTTTATGGGTGATGCTGCTGCTTACTCTTATATTTCTATGACTCAAGCAATTGAAGACTCAGGTTTGACTGACGACCAAGTATCAAATGAGCGCACGGGTATTATTGTTGGCTCTGGCGGTGGTTCGTCTAAATGGCAGGTAGAAGCTGCTGATATTTTACGTGAAAAAGGCGTAAAACGTGTAGGGCCTTATATGGTTCCACGTACTATGGCGAGCACTACATCTGCTTGTTTAGCAACACCCTTTAAAATTAAAGGTGTTAACTACTCAATTAGCTCTGCATGTGCAACATCTGCGCATTGTATTGGTAATGCAGTAGAACAAATTCAATTAGGTAAGCAAGATGTTGTTTTTGCTGGTGGCGGTGAAGAACTACACTGGACATTGGCAATGGAATTTGACGCTATGGGCGCACTTTCTACTAAGTACAACGAAACACCAGAAAAAGCGTCTCGTACATACGATGCAAACCGCGATGGTTTTGTTATATCTGGCGGCGGCGGTATTGTTGTAGTTGAAGAACTTGAACATGCACTTGCACGTGGCGCGCACATTTACGCTGAAATTGTTGGCTACGGTGCAACATCAGATGGCTACGACATGGTTGCTCCATCTGGCGAAGGTGCAGCACGTTGTATGCGCCAAGCTATGCAAGATGTAGACAGTATTGATTACTTAAACACGCATGGTACATCTACACCTGTAGGCGACGTTAAAGAGCTTGGTGCGATTCAAGAAGTGTTTGGTGGTAAGTCACCAATGATCAGCGCAACAAAAGCAATGACGGGTCATGCTCTCGGTGCTGCGGGTGTTCACGAAGCTATCTTTTCATTATTAATGCTAGAGCACAGCTTTGTAGCGCCTTCAATTAATATTGATGAGCTAGATGAGCAAGCGGCAGGTTTAGATATTATTACTGAACGTCGTGATGTTGAGTTAAATACTGTAATGTCTAATAGCTTTGGCTTTGGTGGCACAAACGCGACTTTAGTTATGAGTAAGTACAAAGGTTAATTTGAGCTTATAAGCCCTAAATATGTAAACACATGTCAGGGCTAAACTGCTTAAAACAAAAAAGGAAAGCCGAGGCTTTCCTTTTTTATTATCGAAAGTTAAATTAACCTTCGTTATGTTCTTTACGCGCTTGCTCAATTTCGTCAGCAATTTCTTGCGCTTTCTGCTTAGTTTTTTCAGTTAACTCGCCAGCAGCTTCTTTGCTTTTAATCCATGCATCAACCGCAATCTCTTTGCCGTCGTCGTACATGTCTAAGCCCATTGTTTTACTTTGCTCTAATAGCTCGTTTAAAGACTCATCATTTTTAAGATCGTTAGTTGTCTCTTTAACGTCGTTCCATGCATCACCAAGCTTTTCTTGCATTTGTGCGCTTTTATCTTTTGCATCTTCTTTTACTTCGTTGGCATCTTCACAACCAGTTAATGTAATTAAAGTGCCTAATAAAGCTAAACCTGCTAATTTATTCATGTGCTATCTCCTTTAGAGACTGATAATTAATTCGAGGCAGACTATACAACAATGAAAATGAACGCCCCCGTAACAAAACGATTAAATTTTAAATTAATGAATGAGCACGATTGGCCTCAATTATTTGAACTCGACCAAGACCCCGCCGTAATGCAGTATTTAACGCGAGGTGTACCTACCTCTTTAGAACAAATAAAAAATGAGGGAGTGCCTCGTATGCTCGCATATCGAAATGAGCTAAAAGGCTGGGGGCTGTGGAGTATCACTCTAAAGCAAACCAATACATTTATTGGCTGGGTATTAATAAGACCTATGAATTTCTTTAGTGATGCACCAAATTACAGCGATATTGAAATAGGTTGGCGCTTTAAACAAGCGAGTTGGGGGCATGGTTATGCAACCGAGGCGGCTATAGCATTATGTGATGAACTCATTAAGCAAGATGACGTTAAGGCGATAAGCGCAACTGCACTAAAAGATAATACGGCCTCTATAACAATAATGAAAAAGTTAGGCCTGCAATTTATAAAAAATTATATACATACAGATGAGCAAGGCGACTTACCCGCGGTACTTTATTCAAAAAACGTTTGAAGATGATTAAATATCAACAGCATAAAGATTGACCTGTCCTTAAGTGACGTGCATTAATATGGGCAACAAAAATAATAAATTAAGGATGTTGTATGGGATTGTTTTTTTCACCACGTAAATTAATCGTCAAAAGTGTACTGGTTTTACAGTTCACTACTTTTAGTGTTTTGGCGCAGCCTTTAGCGCAAAGCGCGGTCGCAATGCCAGACTCGTTCAGTGCCGATGCTGCTAAAAGTATATTAGAGCAAGGCGGTAATGCTGTTGATGCAGCTATTACGGCACAATTTGTACTTGCAGTGACGCTTCCTGAAGCCGGAAATATTGGCGGCGGGGGATTTATGCTTATTCAAAAAGATGGCAAAGGCGATTTTATAGATTATCGCGAAACAGCGCCAACAGCGGCTCATCGTGATATGTATTTAGATGAGCAAGGTAATGTTATTGCAAACAAATCAATATACGGCATTCACGCAAGCGGTGTACCTGGCAGTGTAGCGGGTATGTGGCTTGCACATCAAAAGCATGGCACTTTAAAGTGGGAAACACTCGTACAGCCTGCTGTAACGTTGGCTGAGCAAGGGTTTGTAGTTCCGCCTAAGTTAGCAAAAGGTGTTAGCCATTATATAGCCCATCTAAAAGAGCAAAAAATAAATGTAAACTTCGAAAAATATTTTGCTGATGTAAAAGCCAATAAAGTCTTTAAGCAACCCGAGCTAGCGGCAACGCTAAAGCGTATTCGTGATAACGGCCAAGATGGATTTTATAAAGGCGAGACTGCAAATATTATTGCTAAATTTATGCACCAGCATGGTGGTATTATTAATCAAGATGATTTAAAAAATTATACCGCTAAATCACGTACACCCAT
This sequence comes from Pseudoalteromonas sp. SWYJ118, assembly GCF_015864505.1. Taxonomy (NCBI): domain Bacteria; kingdom Pseudomonadati; phylum Pseudomonadota; class Gammaproteobacteria; order Alteromonadales; family Pseudoalteromonadaceae; genus Pseudoalteromonas; species Pseudoalteromonas sp. SWYJ118. Next base: position 34,870 of record NZ_JADYXC010000023.1, read on the forward strand.
TAAAGCAAGTTGGAATGGTTATGAAGTACTTACTTCGCCACCGCCGAGTTCAGGTGGTATTGCTATTTTACAGTGGCTCAAAATGTATGAGTTACAAAAACCAAATGCAGGCTTAGCGCATAACTCGACTCAGTATGTGCACTTACTTTCTGAAATAGGTAAACGTGTATTTGCAGATAGAGCAGAGTATTTAGGCGATCCTGATTTTTTTGATGTACCAGTAAACGCGTTAACTAATATTAACTACCTCAAAGAGCGCAGTAATGGCATTTCGTTAACCGCTATCTCGACTACCGAAAATATTAAATCGGGCCTTAAAGAAAGTGAGCAAACTACGCACTTTTCAATCGTTGATAAAATGGGTAACGCTGTCGCAAATACCACCACAATAAACTTAGGGTTTGGTAGCGGTGTAGTTGTTGAAGGTGCGGGATTTATTTTAAATGATGAAATGGACGACTTTAGCGCCAAACCAGGCGTTATGAATGTGTTTGGTGCAATAGGTGGTAAAGCTAATGAAATACAGCCACACAAGCGTATGTTGAGTTCTATGACACCTACAATACTACTTAAAGACAACACTGTTAAAATGGTGACAGGCTCGCCTGGTGGCACAACTATTATTAGCTCTGTGTACGAATCTATTTTAAATGCGGTAGAGTTTGATATGAGTGCAGAGCAGGTTGTAAATAGCCCTCGTTTTCATCACCAACTATGGCCTAAAAATATAATTAGATCCCATAAAGGTTTAACTGATAGCGTAAAAGCAGAACTTATAAAAATGGGTTACACCATAGACGAGAGACACTTTGGCGACTTACACGTTATTATTAATAAAGAGGGTAAATTAGATGCTGCTTCTGAAGCATCAGGGCGCGGTAAATCAATTGTTTTTTAAATAAAAAAACACCGCGCTAAAAAGCGCGGTGTTTTAAACGTTAACGCTTATTGCGTATCAATTAAATCTTCAACACCCACTATTAGCCATGGAGCATCATCTGAAATTAGGCGTTCTAAGTGCCAAATTTCTAAAATAGGCTCTTCTTTTTTATCGCTTAAATCACGGTATTTACCTTTAAAGCGAACACTAACCTGCCACGATTGCGCATTTGTATCTGCACGCACAAGTTCGGCATCAATAAACATTACTTCAGTGTCTACGCTTTGTATTGCTTCACGCTCAGCTTTAAATTCGGCAACAAGTTCAGAGCTCAAGTATTCAGCCATTGTGGTGTAATCGGCATTATTCCATGCAGTTTGTAGCGTATGGTAATGACTACGGGCACCTTGCAAAAAGCCATTAACGTCAAAGTTAGGTGGTAAATTAAATGGCACACTTTCACCTTGCGGTGCATTGCTTGCAAAGCCTGTACTCATTGGCTGCTCAATCGGTGTTTGTTTAAAAGCATTTTGTTGAGTACTTGTACCTGCACTGGCATTTGCAAGTTGCGGTGCACGATTCGCACGTAAAAAACCGGTTACTAGCTTAAATAAAATAAATAGTCCGCCAGCTAATAAAATCATTTCTAATAGCTGAAAACCTTCAAAATCGTCGCCTAACATTGCTGCAATTAAGCCACCAGCTAAAAGACCACCCAAAACGCCTGCCATAATGCCTTTTTTATTTGATGTGGCTTTAGGTGCTGTTGATGCAGGTACATCTGATTGTTTATTTTGTGTGGTTTGTTGTGTTGTAGGCGTTTTTCCGCGTTTGCTGCTACCAAACTTTTTACGTGCGTGTGCATCAAAACTGGCAGTACATAATAATGCCAATAATGAAAAAATAACGATGATGTTCTTCATGAAAACCCTTAATTTTAATCGAGCCGCGATTATAATTTACTTTAAGGGGAGATATAAATAATTACTTTTAAAATCAGATGGTTTGAGTGTAATTTAATCTATTTAATAGACACAAAAAAACCGCTTAATAAATATTAAGCGGTTTTTTAATTACGTAAAAATTATAACCAACGAATAGCGCCTGTAACGCGTTCGTTATAAGTATTTAGAGGTGCGCCAACACTTGCCACTAAAATAGTATCTGCTTGTGGACCACGATTAATATGACCTTCAAAGCGGTCATCGCGGAAGTTATCATCACCAAAACCAAATGATTTATTTTCAGATGGCACTATAAATACAGTCATTGGGCCAAAGTCGGACTCAAATATTAAGTGCAGACCTTTTTCGCCTTCAAAATCACAAAACATAGCGTACGTTACGGCACCAGGAAGCTCATCAAGATGACCGCCTAATACTGCAAGCTTGTCGTTAACGCTTTGTAGGCTAATAGGCTCTTTTTTATCAAGCGCATTAATTTCGTAGTACACATGGGCTAGTGCATGTTCACCTGCTTCGTGTGCAATATTTTGCTCTGTACTAAAAAAGAAGGCACTAATAGCAACTACAAAAGACGCTGCTAATGCAAGATGCACCCGGTCAAACTTAAAACGCGATCGGGCATCAACCACGTTTTTTCCCGTTGCTTGCTCTTCTTGTAGTGCTTTTTCTTTTAATGATGTGTTTAAAAGAATACGGTCTGCAAGATTTTCTGGCACAGGTATGTCTAAAGCATCTTGAATATACTTATCAAAATCTTTCATATCGTTAATAAAACTTTGTCGCTCAGGGTTATTGTTAGCAAACTCCATGAGCTCCTTGTCAATGTCGTTTGGCTGCGCAATAGTGCGGCGACGAAACTCAAGTTCATCCATTATTTTGATGCCCCTTTAAGTTGTTCATCATCACGGCTTAAAGCCTCTTTAAGTTGATTTCGGGCACGGTATAAACGAGTCATTACCGTGTTTTTATTTAAATTAAGTATGCCTGCGATCTCTTCGCCAGAGCAGCCCATTACAACTTGTAGTAATAATGGCTCTCGGTATTCATCAGATAGCAGGGCAATCTGGCGTTGGATAACCGTTTGCTCCATTTCATCATCTAATGAGTGGCTGGTTTCATCAACAAGCGTATCGTTTTCTACGTCGCTGTAATCAAACTGTTTACGCTCAAATCTGCGTGCGTTTTCTCTTCGTAATATAGTAAGCAGCCAGGGTTTAGCTGCCTTTTGATCAAGTAAAGAGTCGAGAGAACGCCACGCGCGTAAAAACGTTTCTTGTACTAAATCATCTGCTATGTGCGGATCACGGCATAACCAATAAGCAAAGCGATAAAGCTCTTTATTGTAAACGTGGACCAAGGCTTCATAACGCTTTTGTTTCTCTGCCATATCGATTAAGACCTGATTGTTTGATTTTTTCTTTCCAAGCATAAGCACTTTTTTTAATTAAAAATTATTATTTATTGCAAAAAAAGACCTGAGTATCGTAGTTATTAATCATAAAGGTCTTTTAATACAGCTTGTTGCGACTTTGATGCTTGAGTTTGATAGTTCTCAATAATTTTAATAATAGCATTAAGATCCGTGTTTGCGTCTTTATTGCTATAAAGTTGCGCCTGTAATTGGTTAATAAAACCATTTAGCTCACTACTATTTATGCGGCTACAAAGCTCATCAATAGCGCCCACATTTTTGTGGGTAACTTTTATAGCAAAGCTATTTAGTGCATTGTAAAAAGCTTTCACATCGTGTGTTTTAGCTAAAGCTTTAAGCTCATTTAAGTTTGGCTGAACAATACGCCCACTATTAATCTGTACTTTTTCAGTCGTATTTTTAGAAGAACGGGTAACTAGATAAAAAATTACAGTACCAATCCATAAAATATATCCTAAAACGGCAACTACAATTAACCAAAGAGGAGTATCTTTTTTAATTTCAATGTTTTGTGTGCCTAGATCTTCATTCGATATATTTTCAATAACAGATGAATTATTTATATTTGGCTGCGGATTTGCCACAGCGGTATTAGGTGCGGTACTACTTGGCGTTACCGTTATAGTGCGCTTTGGTAATGTAGCTACGCTAATACGGTTCATTTTAGTATTAAACCAAGGCAGCTGTATTTCAGGTAAAGTGTAAGTACCTGGTTTTTGCGGCAGTAATGCATACGATGCCGTTTGCTGCGATACAACGCGTCCGCCACGTACTGCATTGTTATTTTCTTTTTTATCAGGGTAGCTGCGTATGCCATCAATAGTAGGCATTGTAATTTCAGGCAGTTGCTCTTTTGTAACTCCAAGCGCGGTAAGTGTAATAGTACGTGTTATAGGTGTACCTACTTCTACGGTGTTGTCGTTAGGTTGCCATTCTTCATCAAGACTAACTAGCTCGCTTGGTAACCATGCGCCCTTGTAGTCACTCGGAATTGGTTTAATTTCTACTTGCTGATCGTCCCCAAGGGCCGATACTTCTAACTGACGATAATTTTGTTGTACTCGTCCTTGAAAAGCAGGGCCTGCAATAGTGTACGCACCACTTTTTTGTGGCTGAATCAAATACTCGCGAGTAATAACAAGGTAGCGTTTACCATCAACAAGCTCATAGCTTTCAGTTTGCTTACCCAATTGGGTTAGCTGAGCATCTTCCATACTTGGTGTGCTTAAGCTGCCATCAAGCAGCTCTTTCGCAAGGTAAAGCTTAATAGTGTAAACACCGGCTTCTTGGACAAACAATGAATTACTCGAGAGCGACGTTTTTAAAAATATTTCGTTATTTTTATCTGCATCAACTGAGCGTTTTGCCACTTTTAATTTAATAGGCTGTGAGGTTAACCCTGCAACGCTAAATGCAGGAATAGTGTAATCACCCTCTGCACGGGTCATTAATTTAACTGACCACGTGGTTTGTTTATTAATGCTGCCATTAATAATGTTGGTACGAGAACTTAAGCTTGTTGGGCCTACCACAAAGTCTTTTAACAGCGATGAGGTGTCTGGTTGCTCGCCTTTAACTGTATCGTCTACGGATATATTAAGCATAAAAAATTCACCCGCTAAAACAGGGTTTTTATCTACGCTGGCTTCTAATTTGGTGGCAGCCCACGAAGGCATCGCACTTAATAGCAATAAACAGCAAAATAATCGCATTACCATGATTTTTCGACTCCTGTAGGGCGACGTTTATATTGTCTTTTTTGGGCTTCTAATTGCATTTTATTCCGTAATAAAATAGCCGGATCGTCCGGGACTTTTCTAAGTAGTTGATTAAGCTGTTGTGCTTTTTCTTTTTCTTCATTAGTGAGCTCACTTGCTTGGGCTTGCATAGCTTGTTGCTGAGCATTTTGTTTTTGCTCATCAGTAGCAGGTTGCTCATTCATTGCTTGTGGCTTACTTTGTTGCTGCTCGTCTTTAGGTTGGTCAGCGTCTTTATTTTGCCCTTGCTCACTTTGTGGCTGGGCTTGCATATCAGGTTCATTTTGCTTGTCTGATTGCTCGCCAGGCTCACCTTGTTGATCTTTTGATTGTTCAGACTCTTTATCTGATTCTTTATCAGATTTTTCATCGCTTGAGCTTTGACTTTCGTTTTCGCCTTTTTCAGAATCGCTTTTATCACCATTTTGTTGCTTATCCTGTTTTGACTCATCAGAATTTTGCCCTTGGTTTTGCTCATCTTTTTTCTGGCTATCATCTTGGTCTTGAGAGTCGTCGCCGTCGCTTTGCTGATCTTGCTGGTTTTGTTGCTCTTGTTGATTGAGTAATTGTTCAACTAAAGCTTGGTTGTCAGTTGCTTGTGTAAAGTCGTCTTGTAAGGTTTGGGCTTGTTTGTAGGCTTCAATGGCGTCCTCAAGCTTGCCAGCTTTGGCAAGGGCATTACCGTAGTTGTATAAACCGGTAGCCGACTTATCATTACTAAACTCATTAAGTGCACCATCAAAATTACCTTGCTGATAAAGCGCAGCGCCTTTTAACTCACTCGATTGAGCCTGTGTTGCTTCATCGTACTTTTTATTATTGTAAGCCTCTAATGCGCGTTGATCTGCATTTTGCAAAAGAGTAGGGAGCTCTACCGCATACGCATTTTGCTGTGGTAAAAAGCTAAATACTAAAAAAGCACCTAATAATGCAGCTCGCCTAAATAAATACAAGCCAAATGGCAATAACAGTAACAGTCCGTATATACCGGCATCTATTCGCCAAAGTGCATGGCTTTGTTTTTCGTCTTTTAACAATTCGCTTTGCGCGCTTGGAGCAAACGTATTTATGTCGTTATTACTAGGCTGGTAGCTCGCAAATTTACCGCCACTGCTTGATGCTAAATTTTTAAGCTGAGCTGCATTAAGTGTAGGGACTACAATTTGGCCGTATCTGTCTTTCAAAAAACCACCTTCAGGTAATTTTATCGGTGCGCCTTGAGCGGTACCTACACCATATATATTTAATCTATATTGGGTGTTATTGGTAAAGCTACTCACGTCGCTTTGTTCTTGTTGGTCAATACCGTCGGTCACTAAAATAATGTCGCCATCAATATAACCCGCTTGCGTTAATAGCTCTTTGGCCATATCAAGACCGGCTAAAACGTTTGAGCCTTTGTCTGGCATTATTTCAGGGCTTAAGCTTGGAATTAAATTACTGAGTGTTGTGGCGTCGTTTGTTAGTGGCGATATTATATAGGCCGTGCCTGCGTAAGCTACAAGCGCGGTATCACCTTCTTTAAATAGCTCAATCATATCAAGCGCTTTAAAGCGTGATTGCATTAAACGATTTGGTAAAATATCGGTGCTGTACATTGAGTACGACATATCCATAACAATTACACGGGCACTTTTACTTTGAAATACAGGAACTTGTTTTTTCTCAAAGCTAGGCCCAGCACTAAATAAAATGCCAAGGCTGCAAAACAAAGCAACTAACCAAAGTGGTTGGCTGGCTTTAGTGTTTGCTTCGCTCATTATAAATTGTGCTAAATGCGGTGCAATTAGCTGCTCACTAGTCGTTTTTTTATCCTTAATTAAGGCGACAAAAAATAATGCCACAGCAGGTATGAGTAACCATAAAAGAGCGGGGCGAATAAATTCAAAATCCATTAGTTTGGCTCCTTTAATGCACGCAGTGTACTAAGCATTACTTTTAAGCTAATAAGTAAAATAGCGATAAGTAACGGGTAGTAAAATAATGAGCTTTGTGGGCGAAATGTTTGCTCGTCAGCGCTAATAGGTTCAAGTTTATCAAGCTCTGCGTAAATTTGTTGAAGGCCTGCTACATCTTTGGCTCTAAAGTATAATCCGCCAGTTTGCTCGGCAATCTTTTTAAGTAAGCTTTCATCTAAATTACTGCCACTAGAGCCACCCATATTAAAGAGGCTAAAACCGCGCGGATTATCTGAGCCAACGCCAATGGTGTACACTTTAATACCTTCTTCGCGGGCTAGCAGTAAGGCATCTTCTGGGTTTAGGTTACCAGCGGTGTTTTGTCCGTCGGTTAATAGCACCACAATACGATTACTTTCATCTTTATTGGCAAAGCGCTTTACCGAAAGACCCAATGCATCACCAATGGCTGTTGCGCGTCCCACTAAACCAATTTGCGCTTCACTGAGCATTTTACTTACTGTTTTAACGTCGCGCGTGAGGGGGGTTTGTAAAAATGCGGTGTCGCCAAATAATATCAGCCCAAGCCTGTCGCCTTGGCGCTGCTCTATAAAATCACTGAGTACGGCTTTTACCATGGTAAGGCGGTCAACATATTGGCCATTGTAAGCCATGTCTTGCTCGGTCATAGAGCCTGATAAGTCAACAGCTAGCATTATATCGCGGCCTTCGTTTGGCAATGAGATTGGCTCATCTAACCATGTTGGATTGGCAGCGGCAGTCACAAGTAATAACCAAATTACCCACTCAAAAGGATTTAAACGTCGTGCGAGTGGCTCAATACTTTGGCTGGTTAAATTGTGCTTTGCAAAACTGGGTATACGTAAACGCGTACTGGCATTACTTGCTGCGGGTTTTAATAGTAAAAGTAATAAAGGTAAGGGTATTAATAAAAATAACCATGGCCAGCTAAATTCAAACATGTACTGACTCCTTTATTTTAAATTGCTTAATACCTTGGCGAAATTTTTCGCACAGTGTTGTATCTTTTTGGCTGGGATTATATAGGCTTAGTATTTCTTGTTCTGTAAAGTTCAAACCGGTGAGTGTATTAAGTGTTGTGCACCATTTAGAGGTAGATTGCGCAGCAAGGCGCTTGTCGTAATATTCAATCACTAAACGTTTTAAAATAATATGCAGTTGCTGAGGATTTTGCTCACTTTGGCTTAATTGTATTGCGTAGCGTTTAGGCTTTTTAAATTTATGTTTTTTGTAAAATATATAAATAGCCGCGCACAGTGCTAAAAACAGCAGTGCAATAATAACCCACCAAGCAGGGGCGAGTGGCCACCAATTAACTTGGTTTGGCGCTATTATATCGTGCAGGCCATCGAGTGGATTGGTTTGCATGGTTATTTTCTCACTAATTGCAGCTCAAGCGGTGTTGCTGCATTGAATGATATTAAATTAAGACCCGATTTAGTTAAGCGATTAAAGCGCGTACTAAATGCTTGCTCAGCATTTTTAGCAAAGCGTTCTCTAAAGCTGTTATCCATTAATGGTAGGGCAAAGTCTTGACCATTTGCATTAACGGTGACTGCTTGCTTAAACGCAGGTAACTGATGCTCAAATGGATCGCTTATGTGGCAACCAATCAGCTCGCAGTGGCGGCTTAATATTTCGAGTTGCTTAAAGCTGGCATCATCCAGAGCATTAAAATCAGACACTAAATACACTAAGCTGCCTGGTTTTGCTAAATGGTTAAGGCGCTTTAGGTTATCGCTAAAGTTGTTAGGGGCTGTTTTATCAATGTTGTTGAGTGCTTGCTGGTGGTTGTCGCATAAATTATGACAAAGCTTAAGCACGGCTTTTTCACGGGCGCTGGGCTTTAACTCCAAATGCGAGTGCTGATTAAACACAATACCGCCAATTCTATCGCCGCGCTGACATGCCGACCATGCAACAAGAGCGCTTATATGCGCAGCTTGCACCGACTTTAACAGTAACTTTGAGCCAAACAGCATTGAGTTTGAAAAATCAGTGAACACAAACACAGGGCGTTCTTTTTCTTCTTGAAAGAGCTTTGTGTGAGTTTCGCCGGTACGCGCAGTAACTCGCCAATCAATAGAGCGAATATCGTCACCTTGCTGATAATGTCGGACTTCGGCAAATTCCATTCCCCGGCCTTTGTGCGGTGCAAGGTATTGCCCTGTTAAGGTATTTTTTATTTTTACCTTAGGGGCAAGTTCAAGCAATTGCGCTTTGGCTTTGTAATACATCAGCTCTTTGAGTGCTAAATTAACACCGTGGCTATGGCTCTGTTTGAGCCATGCTTGGGATTCTAATTGTTTTTGCATAACTTATGGTACGGCTACAAGTTCAACTATACGGCTTATTACTTGATCTTTAGTAATGCCATCGGCTTGGGCTTCGTAACTTAAAATAATGCGGTGACGCAGTACGTTATGCACAACAGCTTGAATGTCATCAGGTGCTACAAAGTCACGGCCTTGAAGCCATGCATGAGCACGAGCACATTTATCAAGTGCTATTGTTGCACGCGGACTTGCACCAAACTCAATCCAGCTACCTAGTTGCGCATCTAATTTAGCGCCTTCACGGGTGGCAATAATAAGTTGTACTAAATATTGCTCAAGTGGCTCTGCTAGATAAAGGCCTAATATTTCTTTACGAGCTGCAAATAAATCGCTTTGACTAATTTTTTGCATTACTGGTTGTTGCTCGTTAAGCGCTTCGCCACGTGTTAAACGTAGTATATCAAGCTCATGCTCTGCGCCAGGGTAGCCAATACTTAGGTGCAGTAAAAAGCGATCCAGCTGGGCTTCTGGTAACGGGTAAGTCCCTTCTTGCTCTAGCGGGTTTTGTGTTGCCATAACTAAAAATAGTTCGCTAAGCGGATAGGTGTTTTTACCCACGGTCACTTGGCGCTCTGCCATGGCTTCTAATAGTGCTGATTGTACTTTGGCTGGTGCACGGTTAATTTCGTCAGCTAAAATTAGGTTGTGAAAAAGAGGACCTTTTTCAAATACAAACTCGCTAGTTTGTTGGCGGTAAATATCGGTGCCTGTTACATCAGCCGGTAATAAGTCTGGCGTAAACTGTACGCGCTGAAACGATCCTTCAATACCTTTAGCAAGTGCATTAACTGCACGTGTTTTTGCAAGCCCAGGAGGGCCTTCTACTAATAAGTGACCATCAGCTAAAATAGCAATAAGTAGCGCTTGTGTAAGCTCTGGCTGGCCAATGATTTGTGTATCTAAGTACGTTTTTAATTGTGAAAATGCGTTAGCTGCCATAATAAGTGGACTGTCCTCGTCAGCTGGGTTTGTACCTAATAGTGTTAGGTGATAAATACTGACCTATTTATAAGGTTTATAATTGGGTAACTCAAGAGTTAGACTGTATTTTTTAAAATAGTTCGTTATTTTTTAACGATTTTTAGCGTACCACAAAACTTTGTAAATGCGTCTAAAAAAGCCTATTGTGATAGTCGTAATTAAACACTGTTTATATAAATTTGTGTTTTTCTATTGGCTTTAGCACACGGGTTGTTTAGAATCGAGGAAAACAAACAGGTCAGACCTGTCAGCGGGAGAGCATAAATGTCTGAGCAAAACATACTAAAAACACCAAAGGGCGACCGTATTGCCATAGTTAGCGGCTTACGTACACCTTTTGCAAAGCAAGCAACAGCGTTTCACCATGTACCAGCACTTGATATGGGTAAGTTGGTGGTTAACGAAATGCTTGAACGATTAAATTTCAATAAGTCAGAAATTGATCAACTTGTATTTGGTCAAGTAGTACAAATGCCAGAAGCGCCAAATATTGCACGTGAAATTGTATTGGGCACAGGTATGCCAGTATCGGTTGATGCATATTCTGTATCGCGCGCATGTGCTACCAGCTTTCAGGCTATTGCTAATGTAGCTGAGTCTATTATGGCGGGATCTGTAAGTGTAGGTATTGCAGGCGGCGCAGATTCGTCATCAGTATTGCCAATCGGTGTAAGTAAAAAGCTAGCAGGCAGCTTAGTTGATTTAAATAAAGCGCGTACGCTTGGTCAGCGCTTAAAAATATTTTCAAAACTGCGTTTAAAAGATTTATTACCAGTTCCACCTGCGGTTGCAGAGTACTCAACAGGCCTTTCAATGGGACAAACTGCTGAGCAAATGGCTAAAACACATAATATTAGCCGTGAAGATCAAGATGCATTAGCACATCGTTCTCACTCACTTGCAACGCAAGCATGGGCTGATGGAAAGTTAAAAGATGAAGTAATGACGGCGCATTTACCGCCATATAAAAGCTTCATTTCAGAAGACAATAATATTCGTAAAAACTCAACGGTTGAAGGCTACGCTAAGCTTAAACCGGTGTTTGACCGCCAGCACGGTACAGTTACCGCAGCAAATGCAACACCATTAACAGATGGTGCAGCGGCAGTGCTTATGATGAGCGAAAGCAAAGCAAAAGCATTGGGTTACGAAATACTAGGTTATGTACGCAGCTTTGCATTTTCAGCAATTGGTGTAGAAAAAGACATGCTAATGGGCCCAGCTCATTCAACACCTATTGCACTAGATAGAGCGGGTATTACCCTTGCTGATTTAGATTTAATTGAAATGCACGAAGCGTTTGCATCGCAAACACTTGCCAATATGAAAATGTTTGCTTCAGACAAATTTGCACAAGAGCATTTAGGTCGCAGCAAAGCAATTGGCGAAATTAACATGGATAAGTTTAACGTTAACGGCGGCTCTTTAGCATATGGTCACCCATTTGCAGCAACAGGTGCACGCTTAATTACGCAAAGCTTACACGAGCTTAAACGTCGTGGTGGCGGTTTAGCATTAACAACAGCGTGTGCTGCTGGCGGTTTAGGTGCAGCCTTTGTATTGGAGAGCGCGTAATGACAGATTCAGTATTTAATTTAGCGGTAGATGAAAATAAAATCGCCGTGGTAACGATTGATGTGCCGGGTGAGAAAATGAATACCCTGCGCAGCAGTTTTGCCGATGATTTAAAAGCATTACTAGAAGACGCTAAGTCGCAAAATGTAAAAGGCATGGTATTTATAAGCGGAAAAAGCGATAACTTTATTGCTGGCGCCGATGTGAAAATGCTCGATAGCGTTCAAAAGCGTGAAGATGCTTTAGCTATTAGCGAGCTATGTCATCAAGCGTTTTTTGATATGACAAAACTGCCATACACAACAGTAAGTGCGATTCATGGCGCTGCATTAGGTGGTGGTTTAGAGTTTGCTTTAGCATGTGATTACCGTGTTGGTACCGACAGTGATTTAACAAAAATTGGCTTACCAGAAGTACAACTTGGTTTACTTCCAGGTGGCGGCGGCACCCAGCGCTTAACCAAAATTGTTGGTATTCAAAAAGCACTTGAGTGGATGCTAACAGGTAAACAAATTCGCCCTACGCAAGCTAAAAAAGCAGGCGTGCTTGATGATTGTGTACCGCACAGTGTGCTGCTAAAAGTTGCAAAAGAATTTGCCGCGAAGAAAAAGCCACAAGCAAAAGAGCCAAAGCTCGACAATATTAGTAAATTACTAGAGTCAAACCCGTTTGGTCGTAACTTTATCTTTAAAAAAGCAAAAGAAAACGTACTTAAAAAAACGGGCGGGCACTACCCAGCACCACTAGCTATTATTAAAGCAGTGCGAGCTAGTGTAGAGCTTGATGAGCTAAAAGCGTATAAAACAGAAGCTGAAAGCTTTGCAACACTTGTAATGAGTGACGAATCGAAAGCGCTTCGCGGTATTTTCTTTGCAACGACTGAAATGAAAAAAGAGTGGCGCAATGATGACGCACCCGCAATAAGCAAAACTGCTGTTTTAGGTGGTGGACTAATGGGCGCAGGCATTGCGCACGTAAGTGCTGTTAAAGCTAAAGTACCGGTACGTATTAAAGATGTAGCAGAGCAGGGCATTAGTAATGCAATGAGCTACACCTATAAAATTTTAGATAAGCGTCTTAAGCGTCGTATTATGTCTAAAGCTGATGTGCAGTTAACGATGAACCGTATTACAGGTACAACTGACTACAGTGGCTTTAAACACATTGATTTAGTAATAGAAGCGGTGTTTGAAGACCTTGCACTTAAGCAAGGTATGGTTGCAGACGTAGAGCAGCAATGCCAAGCAAATACAATTTTTGCAAGTAACACGTCATCATTACCAATATCGCAAATTGCAGCGCAGGCAGCACGTCCTGAAAATGTAATTGGCTTGCATTACTTTTCACCAGTGGAAAAAATGCCATTAGTGGAAATTATTCCACACGAAGGTACGTCTCAAGAGACCATTGCCCGCGTTGTTAACTTTGCACGTAAGCAAGGTAAAACGCCAATTGTTGTAAAAGACATGGCCGGTTTTTACGTCAACCGTATTTTAGCGCCTTACTTAAACGAAGCTGCTAACTTAATGTTAGCAGGCGAGCCAATTGAAAAGATTGATGCAGCGCTTGTTGAGTTCGGTTTTCCGGTAGGCCCGCTGGCTCTACTTGATGAAGTAGGTATTGATATTGGCTCTAAAATTGCCCCAATTCTTGAAAAAGAATTAGGCGAGCGTTTTAAAGGCCCTGATGCATTTATGCGTATGATTGATTCAAAACGCCTTGGCCGTAAGTCTGGTCGTGGTTTTTATGAATACGATAAAAAAGGCAAAAAGGTTGATGAGTCAGTTTACGAACTATTGGGTGTTACCCCGGCTCCACGTTTAAACAAGAGCGAAATTGCTAAGCGTTGTGTATCGCAAATGCTTAACGAAGCAGTACGCTGTTTAGATGATGGCATTATTGCCAGCCCACGTGATGGCGATATCGGTGCAATATTTGGTATTGGTTTTCCACCATTTTTAGGTGGCCCGTTTAGCTATATGGATAAATTAGGCGCAAGTAAAATAAGCTCTGATATGTCTACATTAGCTAACAGCGATGCTAACTTTGCACCATGTGAATCACTGGTAACAATGGCAAGCTCTGGTGCTACTTTTTATAACGCAACACATGTTGAGGTTGTAGCTCCTGAAGTACAAAGCACTGAGTCACAAGAGCAAAGTGTAACTGAGCCTGAAGTTACCAAAGAGATTGAAACGAAAGAATAAAGTTTCTGCTATCTAAAAAAACCGCATTTAAATGCGGTTTTTTTATAGTTTTTATAAATAAATGAGGAGCTTAATGACATTATTTACACAAAGATTGAGCATATACCAAATGGAAGAATCTGATTGGCCTCTTTTTCTTGCGCTTCATCGCGATCCTCAAGTCCTCAAGTATTGTTTTGATATGCCAATGGAGTCACTGGTAAGAAACCGCTTTGAGATACGCTTGCCTAAGTGGAATGCTAAATCACGTCATCCCCTGTGTTTACTCATTATTAATAATCAAACAAAACAACCTGTGGGTGTTACAGGTTTTGCCTATGACGGAGAAACCGCAGAGCTTGGTTATTTATTATTGCCAGAGTATTTTAATAAAGGCTACGCGACAGAATCCCTAAGAGCTGTGATTGACTGGGCTTGGAAAGAATGTGGTATTAGGCAGTTTAAAGCAGTCGTAACGCGTGGCAATATTGGTTCTGAAAAGGTGCTTGGTAAGTGCGGTTTAACCCATACCGATACACTTTTTAAAGTGCATACAATAGGCGAAAAGTTATATGACGATTTAATTTATACGCTTAAGGTGTAGGGTTTTAATGGGCTAGTAGCCTAGCCCAAAAAGTGTTTACAAGTGAAGTGAAATAGCTTTTCGGTCTTTTTCTGGCATGTTTTCTACGACTAAATTAAATGAGTTATCAATCATTCTCTCAATTTCACCTTGTGGAATTGTGCCGTCTAAAATTACTGTGTTCCATAAGCGTTTATTCATATGGTAACCAGGGATCACTGCCGGGAAAATATCACGCAATGATATTGCTTCATCAGGATCGCACTTTAAGTTAAGCCACCAAATAACCTCACCATCATCATTAGTTTGACCGTCATTGCCAATAGCAAGAGTCGCAAACATTTTATGATTCACTTTATATACATCAACCTCTTGCGCAAATGGTTTTGTAACCTGAACAAGTGGTTTTTTAACTAAATACTCATGTACTTTTTTCTGGTCCATGATCCATTCCTTGAAGTCATACTCGGTAAAGCTACCATAGCAGTTTTTTTCACATTTGATTATATGTATTTTAGTATAAATTAAAATTTTACAAGCTAATACAACATGTAGCGTAAAACCAACGTAATTTTAGTTGAACAAAATCCAGTTCGTGGTATGTTTCTGGCAATCAAAAAAATAATAGGAATTCACACATGCCAAAGGCGAGTGATGTTAAAAAAGGTACTGCTATTGACTTCAATGGCCGCGTTTTAGTTGTAAAAGATATTGTGCGCTCTGTGCCGCAAGGTCGTGCTGGTGGTAGTTTATACCGTATGCGTTTATACGATGTGGTAACCGGTGGTAAAGTTGACGAAACATTCAAAGACAGTGACATGCTAACGCTGGCTGATTTAACACGCCGTGAAGTAATGCTATCGTACATTGATGGTGACGAGTATGTGTTCATGGATAATGAAGATTACACGCCTTATAACTTAAGCAAAGATGCTATTAGCGAAGAAATTTTATTTGTTAATGAAGAAACACAAGGCGTACACGTAATTGTTATTGATGGCGCGCCAGTAGGGCTTGATTTACCGTCAAGTGTTGAACTTGTTGTTGAAGAAACAGACCCATCTATCAAAGGTGCATCTGCGAGTGCTCGTTCAAAACCTGCACGTATGTCTACTGGCTTAAATATTTCTGTGCCAGAGCATATTTCAACAGGTGACCGTATCCGTATTAATACTGTTGAACACAAATTTATGGGTCGTGCTGAAAAGTAACGCGTAAATTATAATTTTAAAAGCCGAATCTGTGTTTAACAGCTTCGGCTTTTTTGTGCGCGCGGGGGATTTGTTGCTTTAAATTTAATCACGTTAGCGTTAGAATAAGTGCCGTATTTTTGAGCAACTTTAAAGGGTAATTTTGTTTATAGTTTTACTAAGCAGTGCATTTATAGCTTTAATGTATTTAGAAGCCATTAAAAAAGGTATGCCAATTAAGCGATGGCTTATTTTAGGCGGTTTACTTGGGCCTGTGGCCTGGTGCTTATTTAATCTACATTATCGCCGTGCTTTAGTAAGAAATGTAGGTATAAATGCGTGTATATGGCGCCCTTAATTTATCGACGCCACTTTTTTATTTGCTCTAATTAAGCTTGGGGCTGCTTTAGTTTGTTGCTGCTTTAAAAATTCAGTAAATTCACTTTTTGATAGTGGCTTAGAATAGTAATAACCTTGTACTGTTTCGCAATTAAGCTTTTTAAGTATATCAATTTGATGAGCTTGTTCTACACCTTCAGCAACTACATGCAAATCAAGGTTATGCGCAATAGTGACTATTGAGTCGACCATATTACGCCCACGTTCGTTGGTCATGTCATCTATAAATGCTTTATCTACTTTAAGTGTATTAAGCGGAAATTGCTTTAAATACGCTAATGATGAATAACCAGTACCAAAATCATCCATTGCTAAATGAATACCTCGGGCACTTAACGAACGCATAATTGCAATGGCTTCTTTAGGGTCGTCCATTACAGTACCTTCTGTTATTTCAAGCTCTAAAAAGTAAGAAGGTAATTCGTTTTTTTGCAAAATAACGTCAATACGAGAAGTTAAATCGGGGAGGCTAAATTGCTTTGCTGATAAGTTGACAGCTACTCGGCCGCTAAATAAACCGCTATCTAGCCATTCTTTTACGTCTCTGCAGGCTTTGTTTAATACCACTTCACCAATTTCAATTATTTGGCCAGTTTCCTCGGCTATAGGTATAAAAACTCCCGGACTAATAATGCCTTTTTTGGGTGTAATAAAGCGCACTAATGCTTCCATTCCGGTTAGCTTGCCTGTGCGAATATTCATTTTTGGTTGGTAGTACACTTCAAAATGGTCTTCTTTTAAACCAAAGCGCATGAGGTTTTCAATTTGCAGTCGTTTAACGGCTTGACGGTTCATCGTGTCGTTAAAAAATAAGTAGCTGTTACCTTTCTTTTTAGCATGATACATCGCGGTATCTGCATTTTTTAAAAGCAGTTCAGGCGTATTACCGTCTTCTGGAAATAATACAATGCCTACACTTGAGGTGATTGCCAGTTCGTGGCCAGCCATTTTAAATGGTGTAGCAATGGCTGCTAAAAACTGTTTTGCCATACGTGTAATTACATGTATGTCGTTAGTGTCAGACATTACAAGAGCAAACTCATCGCCGCCTAAACGATAAAATACATCATTTTCGCGGGTTAGTTTATTTAAGCGCATTGCTAGTTTAGCTAATAAGCTGTCACCTAGTTGATGCCCTAACGAGTCATTTATTTTTTTAAAGTTATCTAAATCGAATACAAGCAAGGCGTGATGCGAGTTGAGCTTTACTAGCTTTTGCAAATCAGTAAAAAATAAATTTCGGTTAGGCAGACTAGTTGTGCGATCTCGATTCGATAAGTTATGTAACTGCGATTCGGCTTTTTTACGCTCTGTTAAATCTGAATAAACAACGACATAATTAGTTATTTGATTTTGATCGTTTTTAATTTCATCTATCGATATTTCTATAGGCAATAAAACACGCTCACTATTACGAAGCTTCACTTCTTGTTGGATATGTTCGCGCTCTTTTACTATTTCAATAATTCTGTTTGTGTAGCTTGGCTCATACCCAGATAGGTTGAAATCTTTTCCTAAGTATTGCTCGCGTACGCCACCAAACAAGGTTAAAAAACTCGGGTTTATATCAACCAGTTTAAAGTTTTTATCGTAAATTGCTAAGGCGTCAGTGAGTGATTCAACACATTTAGCAAAAAGGTTTAAGCGCTCTTCCGTTGATTTTAACTGTGATATATCGCGAACGGTACCTGTCATTCTAAGGGGTGATAAGTTGGCGTCTTTTTCAATTATTTTTCCGCGATCGAGTACCCAATGCCAACGACCAAATGTATCTTTGATTCGGTAGGTGGCTTCAAAAAAAGCAGACTGCTCTGCAAAGTGTACTTTTAACAAGTGCTCAACGTTATTAATATCGTGAGGGTGAATAAGGCCTTTGTTTGGCGGAAACCCCATTAAGGTAGTCGAATCCATTAAGTACTTATCGTTAATACGAATAACTTCGCCTGTTTTTATGTTCCAGTCCCAAAGTGTATCGCCGCTACCTTCTACAGTACTTTTAAGGCGTTTTTCCGAAAGACGGAGTTGACGGCGTGAGCGTCTAAGTTTGTGGATTACAAATAACAGGTAGGGCAAAGCAAGCGCTATAATGGCGCTTGCTAGAATGAGTATATTGTCGGAGTTGTAATTAAATGAAGACTCAAAGGCAAATAGCTCAAATGAGTAAGCAAGTACTACAAGCATGCTTAGTTTTATTATTATTTTTATCATTTTTTTATTACTTCTAATTTACAAATGATAATTTAAAACAAGCTAAACCTAGTGTCAAAGAGATTGAGAGTAAACGGGCATATTTTGAGATTTATTGACTTTTGCCGAGCTTAAAAGCTCATATCTTGGTCTATTATCATCAAATAGGCTTAGTGCATAAACTTTTAGTTCTTTTAGGGTTAGCGCATTTAAGGCATCTAAAAGTCGTTGTTGCATATAAAATTCATGATCTCTGTTACCAATAGCAAGCCATAACCGTTGTGAGCGCAGGCGCAGGTTTTTATCTTTTTCTGCAATATGAGTACTAAGGCCGTGTTTTTGCTGTTGCCAATCGTTTTCATCAAGTGCATCAATATTATCAAGGTAGTTTTTAATAAAACGGTTATGTCGATGCAATAATGTTTTTGCATCAAACTTAGGTGACTGCACATAAAATGCTATACCAGCACGCGTGTTAAATGGTGCATAACCAGCGCCTACTAAATAACCAAGTTGCTGTGTAGTTCGTAATTCATTAAAGTAATCTTGATTAATTAAATGATTTAACGCCATCATTTTTACTTTTTCGGCCACGCAATCCGTTTGCGCTTGATAGTAAATAACCATTGCATGGTCGTTACAAGGAAGCTCTAACTCGTAGCGAGTTACTTTTTTAATTTCAAAAAGAGGGCGTCTTAAATCTTCAATTATGGTTGCGTTTTTTAAGTGATTTGCGACCTTTTTTTGAAAGGCTATTGCATCACTTTGCTGCCAGTTACCATGTAAAAATGATTCAACATGTAGTGCTTTAAAAAAGTCTGTTCTGAACTCATTAAATTGCTGAAAACAGGTGTTTTTTAATGCCGATGCAAGCTCCCCAGGTTGTGGGTTCCAAGGCATTATTTTTGCGCCTAAAATGCTAAATAACTCACTGACTGGTTTGTTTTGGTTGCTATTGCGCCAATGCCTTACAAGCTGTTTTTTATATTCAGCAAAGCGTTTTGCACAGATCTCTACATTAAATAAAGCATCTATTAATTGATCAACAAGCTCTAACTGGCTAGATGAAAGCCCCGCGGTATGTAGAGTTAATCCACCTTGATGCGAGGTTAAGTGGTAGCTAAGTCCCGCAAGTTCTGCTGGATAAAATTGCTCGCCCACACTATCCATAAATAAATCTGTAAATAAGCGGGTGAGTGCCATATGTTTTACATCTTTTACGGCAAAATCAGAATCCATGGCCAAATAAAAATGGCCTTTAGCAACACGAAATGTGTTGTCTTGTTTAAACCAAAAGTCAAAACCGGGTTCTTTTACTAATAACTCGGGTTTTGTTTGTGGTTTTACGACATCAAATAACACCACTTCTTTTGTTAAATAAGGATTAGCTGTAGGTAGCAGCATTTCGCTCAACGGCTTATTTATCTCGCTAAGGGCATCAAGCCAACTAGGTGAAATATGTTCTACTTTATATGGTGTGTTGTACCATGCCGTTTTATGTTCAGGCTCTACATCTGGATGTATAAGTACGATGCGCATATTATGTGGCGTTAACCACTGCATGGCCATTTCGTGGGTCGCTTTTTTAAAGCCTTCCATTAAATAGTCGCCTTGCACGTAATTTGCTTCATCGTAATGCTGCATATTAATGCTTAAATTACTGACCCAATCAATTAAGCGTGATTTTTCTTGGTTATCGAATGCTATTTGTAATAGATTTTTTTTATCTTGATATAAGCGCGGCAATTTTTCGGTGTTATCGTTAATTAAACAAATGTATTCAAACACCATTTCAATAATATCTTCAAAGTATTCAATACCCTCATCGGTAAGCGCTAAGCTAATATTAAAATCTTTAAAGTTGCTGCCATTAATACCACCGCCAGCAGAAAGTGCATTGATCCAGCCTTGTTCTTTTAAAATAGAATAAAGAGAACCAGCGCCTTCATAGCCAAGTAAGTGGGCAATAAAACTTACTGTTTTATGGCGATAAAAGTCGTCAATATTAGGCATAGCAAAACTTATAATAAGTTTTTGCATATGCTTATGTGGCTCAATATGGAGTATTTTTCCTATGTCTTGTTTACGATAAAGTGGCTCACTGATCTCTGGCTTTTTAAGGTTTTTGTTGCCGTTAATTGCGCCAAAGTAAGTTTGAGTCCAGCTTTGTAGTGTGTCTAGTGTTTCGTTTGCGCAAATAACTAAAGTCATCCACTGAGCTTGGTACTGGCTATTAAAAAAGTCACGAAGCTCATCACTAATACAGCGCTCTCTGTCAGCTAAGGTTTGTAGGTTTCCTACAGAAAATTTAGCAAATGGATGAGCTGGATTTACCGTTTCTTTGTGGGCTTGATAAATACGGCGACCGTCGTCTTTTATTTTTAGTTTAAACTCGGCTTCAATTGCGTTACGTTCTTTTTCTGTTTCGGCTGAATTTAAAAGAGGCGCAATAAAAAAGCGGCTAAATTGGGTAAGTGCTTGTTCAAATTCTTGATTGTTAATATCAAAAAAGTAACAGGTATGCTCAGTGCCGGTCCACGCATTGGTGTTGCCGCCAGCTTGCGAAACAAAATTATTAAAACTACCTGAATCTGGATACTGGTCAGTGCCTAAAAAAAGCATGTGCTCTAAAAAGTGTGCTAGGCCTTGCCTATCAAGAGGGTCGTCAAAATGTCCGGCGTTAACTGCCATTGATGCTGCCGCTTTTGTAGAATCTTTATCTTGCACTAATAGTACTTTTAGACCATTGTCCAGTGTAAAGGCGCGGTATGCTCTGTTATCATTGCGGCTGATATTCAAATGATGCTCCTGAAACTAAACGTTTACTTGTTAACAACAGATGATGGCTTCAGGAAAGCGAAGTACAGCTTAAAGATTTACCTGAATCTCATGAAAGAACTATTTTAGAAATAAATAGATTTATATTGTTAATATAGCTGACAAACGGGCAAACTGGCTACTGTTTTATATTCTTTAATCGGTTGATTTTTTATGAAAACAATCCTAATAATGCGCCACGGCGAAGCAACACCCATGCAGGCTGATGATGCAGGTAGAAATTTAACCCAAGCAGGGCATGATGAAGCTGAAAAAATGGGCCTTTGGCTCAGTAAAGCACATTACCCTGATGCACTGTTAGTTAGTCCTTACATTCGAGCACAGCAAACAGCTGCAGGTGTGGCTAAAAATAACGTATTTAAATTTAGCGAAACCACGTCTGATATAATTCCCGAAGGCAAACCTCAAATTGCTGCTGACTACATCGAAACACTTATTGCTACTCACACCCAATGCAATACATGGCTTATAGTGGCACACATGCCTATTGTAAGTTACTTAGTGGACCAATTAAGCCCTGGCAATATGCCCATTTTTAATACGGGGGCTGTTGCTGTTATTAGTTACGATGAGCAAACCCAGCGTAGTAGTTATTTAAGTATAAATGCCCCAGAAAACGTTTAAATATAAATAATTGAGTAAAGTAAAATGACAATAGAACGTTTACAAACAGGTGCGCGCATGAGCCGCATTGTAAAACATAACGGCACTGTGTATTTATGTGGGCAGGTATGCGCCGACGCGCAAAAAGATATCAAAGAACAAACTCAAACTATGCTTGATAAAGTAGAGGCATTGCTTGATGAAGCGGGAAGTTCAAAAGAACATATGCTTAGCGCGACTATTTATGTAAAGAGCATGGAATACTTTGCTGATATGAATGCAGTATGGGATGCATGGGTACCCGAGGGTTGTGCACCAGCACGTGCCTGTGTGGAAGCTAAAATGGCACGTGATGCACTGCTTGTTGAAATTTCAGTAGTCGCAGCTTTAAAAGAATAATAGCTTTAATGACTCGCTCCCCCGTTGTACTTATCACAGGCTCTAGTCGAGGTATTGGCGCAGCTACTGCACTATATTTTGCAAAGCATGGTTATGATGTTTGCATTAATTATAAAGCTGATTTAGCTAGTGCGAAGCTAGTAGCCGATCAAGTCAGAAGCTCTGGCGTTAGGGCTCAAGTTATAAAAGCAGATGTGTCGAAAGAGGCAGATGTTTTGGCGTTATTTGACTTTATTGATAAAGAGTTAGGTCAACTTGATGTACTAATAAATAACGCCGGTATTTTAAAACCACAAATGCCTTTGTTAGAAATGAGTGCTGAGCGCATAAACGAAGTTTTGACTACAAATATTACCAGTGCTTTTTTATGTAGTCGTGAGGCAATAAAGCGAATGGGAAATGGCGGTAGTATTGTTAATGTTTCATCGGGGGCCGCTAAAACGGGCTCTCCTAATGAGTACATTGATTATGCAGCATCTAAAGGTGCAATGGACACATTTACTATTGGCTTGGCAAAAGAGGTGGCAAGTAAAGGTATTCGTGTTAACTCTGTTAGACCTGGGCTTATTTACACTGATATGCATAGTGATGGCGGCGAAAAAAATCGAGTCGATCGTCTTAAAAGTAAATTACCCCTTGGCAGAGGCGGTACACCCGAGGAAGTTGCTGCAGCAATTTACTTTTTAGCTTCGGAGCACGCTTCTTTTACAACGGGTAGTTTTGTTGATGTAGCCGGCGGTTTGTAAGCTAAAGTAATAAAGCTAGCCAAAACGTAAAGCTAATAACACTTAAGATAGTAGAAAGTACGACAGCCCCAGCAAGAGTAGCTTCATGCTGCTTTATTTGACTCGCAATAAGATAAGCATTTACGCCAACAGGGGACGCACTTAAAAGTACCAATACATTAAGTATTTGCGTGTCTAGCTTAAATACATAGGTGCCTACCAATAAAACTAACGCAGGCAATAAAAATATTTTTAAAATTGATGCTATTAACGCGGGTTGCCAATTTGCTGCTATTTTATAAAAAGCTAAATTAGCACCAAGTACAAATAGCGCACAGGCAATTGCTGGTTTAGCTAATAGATCCAAACTATTTGCTAAGTCGGTGAATAGTGTTACTCCTAAAATGTTTAATATAAGCCCGCATCCAATACTCAGTACTATTGGATTTAACACCATACTTTTTCCAAAGTGCGACCACGAAAATTTATCGCTGCTGCCTTTAGCGCCTATTAAAAAAGTAAGTGCAAATAACAATGTGCTATGAAAAGTAATGATCATAAACGCAATGGCTATCATCTCTTTGCCAAGCGATGCAATAACAATAGGAATACCCACTAACACCATATTTGAATAGCTAGAAGCAAGTCCAAAGACGCCGTGTTGTTGGTAATTTTTTAAATACTTTTTATTTAAATAAAAGCGGTCAATTAAAATACCCACCCCAAATACACTCAGAACCGGTATGTAAAAACTCAAAAATGCAAAAAGGCTAATGCTTTGCTGTAAGTTAATTTGCGACATATTTAACAATAAAAAAGCAGGCAAACTAATATAAAAAGTAAATTTACTTAAGCCTGCAATATGCTGCTTTTCGAAAAATTTTAATCGGCAACAGCTGTAACCAAACGCCACAATAAAAATGAGCGGAAAAATAATTGAAAAAATATGCACGAAGTTACATCCTAGTAATAGCTAAAGTTAGCGTCTAAATTCATCACTTTGCGGTAAATTAATTAGTATGAGTACAGCGCCTCTACCACCATATTCGAGAGGGGCTTGGTGCATCGCTATTACGTCAGGGTGCTGTACTAAGTACTGAGGCACTTTGTGCTTTAGTACGCCGCCGCCAATACCGTGCACTACACATGCACAATAGTAATGCTGCTTTTTACATTCGTGAATGAGTCCAGCGAGTTCATCTTTAGCAAGTTCTTTATTTAAGCCATGTAAATCTAGCGTCAAATCGGGTGCAAAGTCACCACGGCGAAGCTGTTTAGCTAGGAAGGTATCTTGGCCTGGTTTTACATATTTAACCGTGCCGTGGGTGTCTATATCGGGAATATAAACGTCTGAGAAGAAAAATTCAGATTGAGCCTGCTTTTTTTGCTGGGCAAATTGCTTAGCTTGTGACACCTTAGGCTTTGTATCAAAACGATGAGTATCTTGTTTAAATACTTTGGCGCCTGTGATCGTTTGACGAAATAAGCTTATGTCGTCATTGCTTAGGGACGAATGTGATGGAGTGTCTTTTTTCA
This sequence comes from Pseudoalteromonas sp. SWYJ118, assembly GCF_015864505.1. Taxonomy (NCBI): domain Bacteria; kingdom Pseudomonadati; phylum Pseudomonadota; class Gammaproteobacteria; order Alteromonadales; family Pseudoalteromonadaceae; genus Pseudoalteromonas; species Pseudoalteromonas sp. SWYJ118. Next base: position 59,382 of record NZ_JADYXC010000023.1, read on the forward strand.
TAACTATTACCTAAACAAAAAAACGTAAAAACGCAGCGCAAAAGGCGGTACAATACTTAAATGAGGGGCAATTGTAATTTGCCCAGCGCAGATAGGCAATGCAATCGTCTTAAAGACTCAAAACAGTCAGTAAGCTAATACAGGTAAAAATATATGAGCGATTTACAAATAGAAGAAGCAACACTCGAAGAAGCCGTTGCAGAACTGTCAACTTTACATGACTGGTTACGTTGGACTACAAGCCAATTTGCAAGTAGTAGTATATTTTTTGGACACGGTACAGATAACGCATGGGATGAAGCTGTAAGCTTATTACTGCCTGCGCTTAGCTTGCCTGTTGATGCGCCAAAAGAATTAATGCACGCGCGTTTAACAAGCACAGAAAAAAACCGACTTGCGGGTCTTATTGCAGAACGTATTAACGACTGCACACCAGTACCTTACTTAACAAACATTGCATGGTTTGCGGGTATGCCATTTTATGTGGATGAACGTGTACTTATACCTCGCTCACCGTTTGCTGAGCTTATCAGCAACCGCTTTACACCCTGGCTTGAAGAGCCACAATCGGTTAACCGTATATTAGATTTATGTACAGGTTCGGGTTGTATCGCAATTGCACTTGCTCAAGCTTTTGAGGAAGCACAAGTTGATGCGGTAGATATATCGTATGAAGCGCTTGAAGTGACAGACATTAACATTAACGATTACATGTTAACTGATCGTGTGTTACCTATTCAGTCTGATGTATTTAGCGGTGTACCAGGTCAAAAATACGACCTAATAGTAGCAAACCCACCATATGTTGATGCAGAAGATATGGCTGACTTACCACGTGAATTTCATCATGAACCAGAGCTTGGGCTTGCATCAGGCCACGATGGTTTAGATGTAACCCGTACTATTTTAAGTGAAGCGAGTGAACACCTAACTGATAACGGTTTGTTATTTGTAGAAGTTGGTAACTCTATGGTACATATGGATGCACTGTATCCGGGCGCGCCGTTTGAATGGATTGAATTTGAACAAGGCGGCTTAGGTGTATTTGTAATTAGCAAAAAGCAGCTAGATGAGTATTTTGCAAAATAAGTAAAAAATGAATAGCCAAGCCGTGTGCTTGGCTATTGGTAGTCATTAGGAATGAGGAAAGTTAATGGCAGGAAATAGCATTGGACAGTTATTTAAAGTGTCCACCTTTGGTGAGAGCCACGGCGTTGCATTAGGCGGCGTTGTTGATGGTACTCCCGCAGGTCTTGAGATCACAGAGGCCGACTTACAAATTGATTTAGATCGCAGAAAGCCAGGCCAAAGCCGATATACAACGCAGCGCCGCGAAAGCGATCAAATAAAAATATTAGCAGGCGTTTTTGAAGGTAAAACCACAGGTACTAGCATTGGTTTATTAATTGAAAACACCGATCAACGCTCGCAAGATTACGGTAAAATTAAAGATGTATTTCGCCCAGGACATGGCGATTACACCTATTGGCATAAATACGGCCTTCGCGATTATCGCGGTGGTGGTCGTTCGTCTGCACGCGAAACCGCAATACGCGTAGCAGCAGGTGCTATTGCTAAAAAATACTTAAAGCAATTTCATGGTATTGAAGTTAAAGCATGTTTAAGCCAGCTTGGTCCTATTAAGGCAGAAACGTTTGATTGGGATGAAGTTGAAAACAACTTATTTTTCTTCCCTGATGCGAGTAAGCTTGAAGCACTTGACGAATATATGCGTGACCTTAAAAAGCAAGGCGACTCAGTCGGCGCTAAAGTTAAAGTAGTGGCAAGCAACGTACCAGTAGGTCTTGGTGAGCCAGTATTTGACCGCCTTGACGCCGAGCTTGCACACTCATTAATGAGTATTAACGCAGTTAAAGGCGTTGAAATTGGTGATGGCTTTGATGTAGTTGAGCAAAAAGGCTCTGAGCATCGCGACGAGCTAACCCCTGAAGGCTTTACATCAAACCATGCAGGGGGCGTACTTGCGGGGATTTCGACAGGGCAAGATATTATTGCTTCTATTGCGTTAAAACCAACGTCGAGCATTACCATCCCAGGTAACAGTATTAATACCAGTAACGAAGCGGTAGAGATGATCACTAAAGGTCGTCACGATCCGTGCGTAGGTATTCGTGCAATCCCTATTGCAGAGGCAATGATGGCTATTACATTAATGGACCATTTACTGCGTCAACGCGGGCAAAATCCGCATGTAAATCACGAACACGGGCCAATTAACGGCTCAGTGTAAGTATTTATAATTATAAAAAACGCGGATTACCGCGTTTTTTTGTGTCTGTAATTTATTTAATGCCTTTCAGGAGTTGTTCAAGTAAGCCCTATATACTGCACAAAGGAGGGTAGTAATCATGAACGATAATATTAACGACCACTCACACATAAAAGCTCAAGCTTCAATAGCTCGATTAGAGCGCTTTAGTAAGTTAACCGATAGCAGCATTGGCATTCCTTTTACTAAATTTAATATAGGTTTGGAGGCTGTGATTGGTTTAATTCCCGTTATAGGTGATGCCGCAGGGCTGATTTTATCAAGTTATGTGCTGATAGAAGCCCAGCATTTAGGTGTGAGTAAACGTATAAAGACTAAGATGATTATTAATATGCTCATTGACTTTGTGGGCGGCTTAGTGCCATTTTTTGGCGATATATTTGATGCATTTTTTAAAGCTAACACGCGTAATACCCGTTTGTTAAAAAACTATATAGCTAAGCAGGTAAAAGCAGAGGGTATTGAACACTAAGTAATACTAATGCCGAATGTATTTAATGGGCTAAATTATTCAAAGTGTAGGAATTACTTATACCTAAATTCGGATAATAACTACGTATTATTGATTTTGCTTTAACTTGCTTTAACTTGCTTTAACTTGCTTTTATTTAGCTTACTTTTAAGATGTAAGCTGTGAATTTAAAATAGGCAGATATATGTACCTTAACCACCCAAGGTATGGCAATAGACCAATAACTACAAATACCTCAGTGACAATAGAGGAGATAGAGAAAGGGCATTGGCGTTACTCGAGCCTTAAATACTTCCCTAATACGGTAATATTGGCTGATATAAAAAAGCAAAACTATGCCATTTATCCTCGGGCACTTTATGTTGATATTGAAGAGAAGTGCGGGACTTGCTCTAAGGCATTTATTTTTTTTGCTCAAGAGCAGCAATATTGGTTTGAAACATTAAGATTTTGGGTCGATTCACACTGTACTCATTGCTTTGAATGCCGTAGACATGCCAGATATATACTAACTCTACGTAAACGGTACGATATGTTAACTAGCTTAGCCAATAAAACCTCAGGTGAAAAAACACAGCGTAAAGAACTTGGTAATACTCTTTACTGTTTAGGTATTATTAAAAATATCAATAAAGTGAAAGATTAGTCCGCTTATATTTTACTATCACGCCTTATTTTTACTTTAGTTGTAAAAGCCCGTACAATTCGTCTCGTTTTTACTGCGCAAAATAGCGCTGCAACCGAGAAAAATTAGCCTAATTTTATGCATCAAATAGCTGATCTAATTTCAATTTTTGAACGCACTTTTTATCAAAGTCATAATACATGTCTGATAAAAGGCGATTTTGAACCTGTGTATTTACCAGCAACAGAGCACGTGCCATATCACCAAGTTGTATTTGCGCATGGTTTTTATGCTAGTGCATTACATGAGGTTGCACACTGGTTGGTTGCAGGCGATGAACGTCGTTTATTAGAAGATTACGGCTATTGGTATTGTCCTGATGGGCGCGACAAACAAAAACAAGCTGAGTTTGAAAACGTAGAAGTAAAGCCTCAGGCTATAGAGTGGTTATTAAGCACCGCAGCAGGGTTTAATTTTAATGTGTCGGTGGATAACTTAAACGGCGAGCAAACATGTCGGTTTGATTTTCAGCAGCGAGTACATGCACGTGTATTATCGCTTATCGAAAATGGCTTTAACTCTCGCACAGAGTCACTTTTAAAAGCACTCTCTGATTTTTATAACACACCTTGGCCATTAACAGCACAGCAATTTAATTGGCAACATCCGAAGGAGCTTTGTAATGGCGTTTAAATTAGGTTTAATTGTAAACCCAGTCGCGGGTTTAGGCGGAACAGTTGCTTTAAAAGGCAGTGATGGCGCGAAAACAGCCGCCAAAGCAATCGAATTAGGTGCAGAACCCAAAGCAAATAGCCGCACAAAAGCAGCGCTTGAAGTGCTATTGCCTTATAAAGAACGCTTAATCATTTACACCGTTAACGGTGACATGGGTGAGCAAACAGCAAAAGCCTTGGGCTTTAATGTAGAGGTTGTATACAACTCTGCAGTAATAACAACCCCAGATGACACAGAACAAGCAGCAAAAGTACTTAAAGACTCAGGTGTTGATTTAGTTTTATTTGCTGGAGGCGATGGTACAGCGCGTAATATTTGCCATGCAATAGAGGATACCGTTCCGGTACTTGGTATTCCTGCAGGCTGTAAAATTCATTCTGGTGTATACGCTATTACACCAAAAGCTGCAGGGCGCGTAGTCGAAATGCTGGTTAAGGGGGAGTTAGTTACCTTAGCTGATGCAGATGTAATGGATATAGATGAAGATGCCTTTAGACAAGGCACAGTAAAAGCAAAGCGCTACGGCGAAATGCAAACACCTAGCGAAGTACGCTATATGCAAGCGGTTAAAAATGGCGGCAAAGAAACCGACGAACTCGTACTTGCCGACATTGCTGCGCATGTTGTATCGCAAATGGATGAAGACACATTTTATATAATGGGTAGCGGCTCAACGGTTGAGGCCATAATGGAAGAAATGGGACTTGAGAATACGTTGCTTGGCGTTGATTTAATAAAAGATCAAACCTTAGTTGCTCAAGATTTAACGGCGAAGCAATTACTTGAGCTTACTCATGAGCAAAGTACTAAGTTAGTCATTACGCTCATTGGCGGGCAAGGGCATATATTTGGCCGTGGTAATCAGCAATTGAGCCCTGTGCTTATACGTGCAATTGGCAAAGAAAATATTATTGTAGTAGCAACAAAAACAAAGCTACAAGCGCTTAACGGTCGCCCCCTTATTTGTGATACTGGCGACAGCGAATTAGATGATGAATTAACAGGTTATATTAAAGTAACCACCGGATTTAACGACCATATTATGTATGCAGTAGGGCACCAAAACCTTGAAAATACAGGTGCTTTGCAAAACCAGGAGATTTGTAAATGAGTTTAGTGAATTATATCGATGCAGCCCAGCAGTACTTCGATGATTTAGTAATAAAAGCAACTGACGATGAGTTATTCGCAGGCGGCTATTTACGAGGTCACTATGATCTTGCAGTAGGCTATGCCGAAGTAGAAAAGCTGACAATCAGTATAGATGAACTAAACGAAACTGTAGAGCAGAGCTTAGTTAAAGCGTATCGTAATGGTGAGCTTAACGAAGAAGATAAGACATTAGTTGCACGCTTGTGGGAAGAAGTTAAAGCCCTCGCTTAACAGTAAGTGGCACAAAAAACACGATTTTTTTATCACTATCGTGTTTTTTTGTGCCCAAAACTTTTCAAGCAGATTTTCATGTTAATTTACTGTTTTGTTTTTATGCGATATTGTTACTAAAATAAATTTTAGGAACAATAAGAATGAATAATAATCAAGACGCTTTACCTTCAGGGGTTGTAGCGCGTTTTTTAAATTTTGTTGAGCGAGTAGGAAATAAGCTTCCAGATCCAGCCGTAATATTTCTGTTTGCAATGTTATTAATTTGGTTTTTGTCGTGGTGGTTTTCAGGCGTAAGCTTTGATGCAATAGACCCACGTACAGGTGAAGCGATTATTATTAATAATATGCTGGCAAGTGATTCGCTCGCTACCTTTTTATCCTCTATGGTAAAAACCTTTACCGGCTTCGCTCCCTTAGGTGTCGTTTTAGTAGCTATGTTAGGTGTCGGTGTTGCAGAGCATTCGGGCTTCATTAATACCGGTCTTAAGTTAATGCTTAAAGTGACTCCTAAAAAGCTATTAACGCCTTCAATCATTTTAGTGGCTATTGTGAGCCATACCGCTACTGACGCAGGTTATGTATTAGTTATTCCACTTGCCGGTGTTATATTTTTTGCTGCAGGGCGCCATCCGCTTGCGGGTATTGCAGCTGCATTTGCAGGAGTCAGTGGTGGTTTTGGGGCTAACTTTATTCCATCAGGGATTGATCCATTGCTACAAAGCTTTACCCAAAGTGCGGCGCAAATAATTAATCCTGCAATGACAATTAACCCGTTAAATAACTGGGCATTTGCTTCAGCATCTAGCTTATTTATTGTGGCATTAGGCTGGTACATTACCGATAAAATTATTGAACCACGTTTACAAAAAACAGCGGTTGATGGTGCTAAAGAGGATTTACCTGTATTTGAAGATGCACGTAGTGATGAAAAACGTGCCTTTTATATAGCCAGTACCGTGATGATTGCAGGACTTGCGTTATTAGCATTTGTCTCTGCTCCAGACGATTCTGCAATGCGCAGTAGTGACGGATCCCTTACTAATTTTAGCTCTCCTTTAATGCAATCAATTGTATCACTAATATTTTTACTTTTTTGGCTACCTGGCACAGTATATGGTTTTACGGTAGGTACCTTTAAAACTTCAAAAGATATGATTGATGCAATGAGTAAAGCGATGAGCGGCATGGCATATTATATCGTCATGGCATTTTTCTGTTCGCTATTTATTGCTGCATTTAGTAAATCAAATTTAGGTGCATTACTCGCAATCGAAGGTGCGCAGTTATTAAAGGCGATGGAATTGCCAAGTGCAGTAACGGTTGTGGGAATTATCTTTTTAACCGGCTTTGTTAACTTGTTTGTAGGTTCAAGTTCAGCAAAATGGGCATTACTTGGCCCTATTTTTGTACCGATGTTAATGCAACTTGGCATTTCACCAGACTTAACTCAAGCCGCTTATCGTGTAGGTGACTCAAGTTCTAATATTATTACACCGTTAATGCCTTATTTCCCATTAGTGGTGGTGTACTGTCAAAAGTATGTGAAAGGCACCGGTATAGGTACTTTAATTGCTATTATGCTACCGTACTCAATCGCCTTTATGATTGGCTGGAGTATCTTTTTATTAGGTTACTGGGCACTTGGTATTCCACTAGGGCTTGATGCCAGCTACGTGTATCCGGCAGTAGCGCCGTAACAAAGAAACAAAAGTAAAAGCCCCATCATGAACTGGTAGGGCTTTTTAGAACTTTAAATTAAGCATATTTATTTAATTGGATTAAATAATAACTCTCTTAGCTTAAGTGTGCATTGAGGGACTTAAAGTATATGAATAACAATAAAAAAATTAGTAGTGTGTTCACATATTCATATTTTTGGATAGCTATAATTATACCGGTTAGCTTATCTTCTTTACTGATGAGTTTTATTTTTATAAACGATGGCCTATCAATTGAATGGCCAAATAAAGAAACCCTATCTGTTTTCTTAGAATATATGAATGTTCCTTTATGGATTTTAGGTTCAGCATTACCGCTTGCTACTTTAGCAACTGCTAACTTTCGTGCATTACAGTTCCAATCTAATTTGAATTACCAGAAAAGAACAATAGAAAGGCAAGAATTTGAGCATAAAATAGATCTCTATCATAAAGAGTTAACTCTATTTAAAGAAAAATTCTCTGCAGTTATATTCAATGGTAACTTTAAATGCATTCGACCTGAAGATGCCACATTAATTTTTACACGCTTTTATCCAAAACCAACAAAAAAAGAAGATCCATACTATCGAGATAGATATTGAAAAAATAGAGTATATATATGAATTTATGAAACTATTCGAGGCTAAGGTTTTTGAATTCGGGAAAATAGCAAACACTAAACGAAATAAGCTGAAGTTTATAAACTTATTGTTTCCCGACTTTTCGGAAGAGCAAAAAATAGAGCAAGAGAATTCTATAAATATATATACCTTAAAAATAATATATATTTTAGGAATTATGGAAGCGACTCTTTTACAAGTGTGCCATGTTACAGGTATTCGCCACTTTTCAATTGGAAAAGAGCCTATTACTTTAATTATAAAATTAATTATAGATATTTACGCATTACAAACTAGCTTTCTTGACGATGGGGAATCTGAATGTAGCTTTTATTTCTCTCAAAAAAGACAAAGTGCCTTAGTCGATATTTTAAATTTATGGATTAAATATAGTTCAATTTCTAATGTTAATAGAGATAAATATACTGCTGAGGATTTCCGAAATGATTGCTTTATAACAGAAGTATTGAGAAGTCAGCCTAGATAGGAGCTAATAATTACAAACGTATAAAATTTGAATTTTTTTCAAAGAGTCACTTTTAATAAAGGTTAAATTATACAGGGCAAGATCATGAACTTTCCATTTTGAGCCAAGTGTGATCAAATACGCTTCTAATTCATAGGAGTCTCAAATGTTATCTGCCTTTAATGAACATTTTTCACCAATCCCTGATCATCGC
>NZ_JADYXC010000024.1:0-66396 GCF_015864505.1 Pseudoalteromonas sp. SWYJ118
TGATAGTGTAGCATTTGCTATGTGAAAGTAGGACATTACCAGGCTTCAAATTGTAGAAAGCCCGAATCTAACGATTCGGGCTTTTTTACGTCTGCAGAAAAGTAAAATACGTGCAATTAATGCACTCTCATCCAATACCCATCACGTAGGTCGGGCGAGCGAAGCGACTCCCGACGCTGAAAGCATCGAAAGTACCCTTATACCAACCTGCATAAATCTTTAATCAATTTAACGAATTAAATTGCACTATAACGTCGTTAAAAATTTTTATTTAGAACAACTAGATACAAAAACTTTTGCCTAGTTCTAGCGTAATTTTCTTAACGTTAAATAGACCCCATATATAAGCAGATTGATATTATAAAGCTTCTACTTCAATTCTAACCTCACGATACGACTCAATATCTTCACTAAATCACAGTCTGATTTAAAAACTAGCTGCTTCTTCTCACTTTGTTGCAATTTCATTCTTGGTTTAATAAGTGACCTGTGTAAAACTACCTGCGTTAATTTAGTAAATCAGGTGACATGAATGTCGAATATTAAAGCTTGGAAACTTATAAGCCTGTTTTGTTTGTTCGCAGTGCTTATGGGTTGTCAATCGAAAGAAGAGCAGCTGCAACAAACAATTCAAGAGTCTATTAAAAAGGTAGATACGGAGCTGTCTCAGCTTGGTACTGCACTCGATAATGGAAGTGTACGCAATGCTGTGTTACTTAAAGAATATGGCGAGCTTCTTAAAAAACAACAACCAGAGCTTACAAAAGTTGTTGATGTAATTACCCTTGATGCAACGCGCCAAGGCGCACTTTATAGTGGCTTAACACAGCGACTTAAAGATATTAAAGGAACTTACTTAATTCCTCCTTACGAAGATACGTTACATAGCATTGATTTGTTGCGTGATGCATCTAAACCTACGCTATTTTCTGATGCGTTAACCGATCCTATCAATATGCTAGCAGATATGTCGAAAGGCACTTTAGCGCGTGTAGGCGCAATTAGTAAGCAAGCTGAAGGTGAGGGTGTTGGTAACCAAATGGTAGGTAACCCTAACTATGGTAACTGGCAATCAAATAGTAACGGTATTAGCTTTTGGCAATGGTACGGAATGTACCGTATTTTAGGTGATGTATTTGATCGTGTTGAATATGGAAGCTGGAGTAAGCGCCGAAAGTATAGCTATTACAATGACTATGGCCGCTCGCGTTATTCAAGCCCTAAACAAATTAAAACCCAAAGCGCTTTAGAAACACGCACGCGCCAAACATACCAACGCCAAGGTAAGCAGTTTACAAGCCCTTATGCGAGTAAAAAAACAGGTGCATCAGGTTTAAGCCGTAGTAGTTATACGCCAGCAAAAAGCCGCAGTAGTTATTCTCGTTCGAGCAGTTATAGCAATAGCTCAGGATCGGTGCGTGATAGCGGTAGCAGAACCTCTCGTGGCGTGAGCCGTGGTAAGTAAAAGAATAAAGTTGGAGTTAGAATAATATGTATGAATTTAATGGAATAACTATGTGGTCACTGCAAGCGCTGGCGATTGATTTTGCAATTATTGTTTTATTATTTGTAAGCCTTAAATATATAAAAGGCTGGGTTTCAAACTTACATGCAAATGATGAAATAACAGAGCGTGATAACTTTGCTTTTGGTATTAGCTTTGCCGCTGGCTTAGTGGCACTGGCGATTGTATTAACGGGTGTAAGTAGCGGAGCTTTTGCTGCAACACTGCAACAAGAAGCACTACAAATGTTAGCTTATGGCGCATTAGCAATTGTACTTATTAAGTTGGGTCACTTTTTTCAAGATAAAGTAGCTCTTCGTAAAGTAAGCCTGCACGACGAAATCGTTAAAGGTAACGTTACAGCTTCAATAATTGATTTTGGCCATGTTGTCAGTGTTGCTATCGTTATTCGCTCAGCTCTTTTATGGGTGGCTACTGACGGCTGGCATGGTCTTCCAATTGTAATTGCCGCCTTTATTATAGGTAGTATTGTATTACTACTTGTTAGCCAGTACCGAGTGCAGTTATTTAAACGTACAAATAAAAGTGGCGACTGCCTACAACAAGCAATTGTTGATGGTAACTTAGCTGTGGGTATTCGTTACGCTGGATTTTTAGTCGGTAGTGCATTAGCTATTACAGCAGCAACGGGTGTTGCACCTTACGCGGCTGATAATATTAATGCGAGTTTACTATACTGGGCTATTAGCGCAGTAGTGAGCCTTGTTGCATTTATTATTTTGCACTTAGTGACAATTAAAATAATTTTATCTGGTTGCGATATTTCCGATGAAGTTAATCGTCAAAAAAATGTAGGTGTAGCTACTATTTCTGCAGCAGTATCATTTGCTGTAGGTATCACTATGGCAACATTACTAGGCGCATAATCAGTGTCATCAACCACAACTAGCCCAAGTAAGTCTCGCTTACTTGGGCACGATATACTACTTATTACTGTTATGGCCGTGCTTGCTGGGTGCGGCCTTATTTATGAATACTTACTGTCTCATTATGCGGGCCGTGTACTTGGCTCAGTAGAGAGCGCTATTTACGCCATGATCGGCACTATGATTGTAGCAATGGGCTTAGGCGCTTTTTTAGCGCGTTGGTTTAAAGATGCATTTACCGCTTTTGCTTGGCTAGAAAGCATTATTGCTTTGGTTGGCATGGGCTGCATTTTAGCGATAGCGGGTGTAATAGCAGTTAGTTATTCTCTTCCTCATTTATTTTCGAGCATTTTTAATTTACCCCCTGATGTTGTGCTTAATGGTTACGTATTTCAAAAGCTACAAGAGTGGTCACGTTTTCTACCTTATGTTTTTGGTTTAATACTGGGCTTATTTATTGGTATGGAAATACCGCTTATAGCGCGCATTCGTCAGCATGTTTATGGCCGTTTTTTAGAAAACAACGCAGGGACTATTTATGGTGCCGATTATATTGGTGCTGGTATTGGTGCCGCCATTTGGGTAAGTATCATGCTCTCAATGCCTATAATGCAAGCTGCAGCGTGGACGGCGTTATTTAATATCATTGCGGGGCTCGCGTTTTTATGGCGCTACCATACCCATGTGCGCTTTGCTAAGGCACTTTTAGTTTGCCATATAGTATTACTGGCATTGTTTGGCTTTATTTTAGTATTTGGCAGTAGCTGGATGAACAATTTAAGTAATGTTTTATACAAAGATAAAGTAATTTATTCGCAAGCAACCAAATACCAACACGTAGTTTTAACCGAAAGATTAAGCAAAAACCAACCTCAGCCAATTACTGATTTATATTTAAATGGGCGTTTACAGTTCTCAAGTATTGATGAGCAAATATATCATTCAATGCTGGTTTACCCTGCAATGCTTGCCTCTAACAGACACGACCGTGTATTAATAATTGGTGGTGGTGACGGGCTTGCACTTAGAGATGTTTTAAAGTGGCCTGTAAGTGAAGTAACGCTAATAGATTTAGACGCGCAACTACTCAATTTATTTGGTCATAAAGACGGTGACTTTACGCCGCCAGAGCACATCAATAAGCGATTACTACAACTAAACAATAAATCGATGCATGACTCGCGAGCCGACATAATTGTGGGTGATGCATTTTTAGAAGTTGAAAAGCTACTTGACCAATCTAAGCAGTTCGACACTATTTTAATTGATTTACCTGACCCTAATCATCCTGATCTAAATAAAATGTACAGTGACTACTTTTATAATCATGTACGGCAGTTATTAGCACCGGATGGCGCAATGGCGGTTCAATCAACCTCACCTTATCACGCTAAAAAAGCGTTTTTAAGCATTGCAAAAACAGTTAAAGCGGCTGGGTTTGAGTATGTTGAGCAGTATCAGCAAAACATACCTTCGTTTGGGCAGTGGGGCTGGACTATAGCGACTAAAATGGGGCAGTCGGCCAGTGGTCGTATTAATGATACGACGGCTATGCCTGTGCCATCAAGGTGGATTAGTAAAGAATATTTATTGGCAAGTTTTGTATTTCCTAACCACTACTTTGAACAAGTTAAAAGTATTGAGGTCAATAGGTTAGGATCTGGTCAGTTGTATGATTACTATCGAACTGCATGGCAAATAGAAAGCGAATTGTATAAAAACTAATAAAACATGGTTGACATAATATGTCAGCCATGAGAATCTTAACTCAGACATAATATGTCAAACGACAAAAGGCAGAGACATGGAATTAAATGAACTTTCAATAAAATTAGCTTCTTGTGAAACCGAAGGCGCTAACTTTGAGTCTTTCTTGATTGCCAACCCTGGCGAGCAAGATGTTTTACAAGTCATTGTTGATGGAAATGATGAACTTCCAATTTTTGTTACGCAAACGCAAGAGCAGTTATTATGTATTAGCTACTTGTTTGACGAAGATGAAGTTAAAAGTGAATTACGCGACGAATTAAACGAAACATTATTACGTTTAAACGTGCCAATTCCACTGAGTGCATTTGCTAAAATCGATAACAAATACGCGATTTTTGGTGCACTGTCGGTAAATTCATCATTAGATGACGTTACCCACGAACTAGTGACATTAGCCGATAACGCTATCGATGCACTAGAAGCCGTGACCTTGTATTTAAACGATTAATAGCTAGTTAGTGGAGTTAAGATTATGAGTATTTTAAAAAAATTATTTACAGCAGTACGTGGCGGCGCCCGTGAAGCAGGCGAAGCAATTGTAGACAAAAATGGCATCCGTATTTTTGAGCAAGAAATTGCAGACGCGCAAAATGCACTTCACCGAGCTAAAAAAAGCCTTACTGAAGTAATGGCCAAAGAAATGCAAACTAAGCGTAAAATTAGCGCTGTAGATGCATCAATCGCTGAACATGAAGCGTATGCAGGCCAAGCTCTTGAAAAGGGCAACGAAGCATTAGCATTAGAAATTGCAGAAAAAATTGGTGACTTTGAAGCTGAAAAAGCTGAAAACGAGCAAGTGTTGTCTGGCTTTAGCAATCACATTGTTGCGCTTAAGCAGCAAGTTAAAGATGCTGAAAAATCGATCAAAGAGAATCAGCGTCAGCTTACAATGGTTAAAACCACTGAAAGCGTACAGCAAGCAACAATGGCTGTTAACAGCACACTTAATACAAACAGCTCGTCTATGACATCGGCTCGTCAATCGCTTGAACGCATTAAACAGCGCCAACAAGATCGAAGTGACCAGCTTGGTGCTGCAAAGCAACTTGAGTCAGACGTAAATGGCGATGACTTAAAAGCAAAAATGGCTGAAGCAGGCATTGGCGACACAAGTCCAAAAAGCGCTGATATTTTAGCTCGCATCAAAGCGAAGCAAAATAGCTAACTATTACGTTTATACTTTAAAAAGGTAACCGAGTTTTTCTCAGTTACCTTTTTTGCTTAGAAGGCAGCCTTCCTATGTTTAATTTTTTCAAATCTAAAAAAGAGCCAGAACGTCAACTTAATCATCCGAGCGATCTTAAAAAAGGCGACATGTTTAGCGTTATTGATTCATTTGCCTATCCTGCATGGTTAAAGGGTGAAACGTTACGTGTTACTGATATTCAGACTTACCAATATCAGCACAGTAGCGATACTGAATTTGTACTTGAGACAAATAGCGGCCAAGTTGTATTTTTACAAATTGAGCAAGATGATGGCGAAGAGTGGGCTAACTTTTCTATTAAAATTCAGCGAAACGAAGTTGAAGAGATATTTAGCCTTGATGAGTTTGCGCGTATTTTTGATGAAGAGTCGTTAACCCACATTACAGTGCAAAATACACCAGAGCGCTTTATGCAGTTTTTAGCTAAAAGCTATCAACAAAGCGAGTCGCCTTATGTGTGTTATTTCCATAATAAAGACTACCGCAACCAAGCATTACCTCGCTATGAGCAAGAAGGTGGCGAGCCATGTGAAATGATTTGCTTAGCGTCAGATAATGAAGGCTTTGGTTTAAATATCGAAATTTGGGATGGCGGCGAAACCGAAGTATCGCTAACGCTTATGCGTCCAATGTCAGATATTGTAGACTTGTTTCCCGGAGATGCTAAGTGAGTGATGCTAAAGACAAGTGGTTACGTCAGGAACAAGCTGTACGTGCCACACAAATGGCATTTGATCTAAGCAGCGAAGTTCAAAAGCTGATAAAAAAGCAGGCAATTGATCAAGAGCTAACGCCGTCAGATATGATCCGAAAAATACTTGGTTTAGACGTAAAGTCTAAAAAAACGCGTCAACGTTTATCGTTTAACTTAAATGATGATGAAATAGCGCAACTAGCCAGTCGCTTTGATGTACAAAGCGATGATAAGCGAGCCGTAAAGCAACAAGTAGCTGATTTATTAATAGCTCACACTAAAAATAAAAAAGTGAAATAATTTAATTAGGTTTTTATGAATATTATTTTAATTGCTTACTTAATTATTTTTGCGTTGTTTGGTACTGCGGCGAGTTATTTTGTACGCTTTATTTATGCGTATTGGGTGCTTAAAACAATGCCCATGAAATACATTATTAAAGCGGGTGTTTGCGTGGTACTGGTGGTAGTAATTTCAGCGTTAATTCCGTATCTAAGTTAACGCTGAGGTTAAGTTTGATTTATTTTATATCAAACGACTGGCACTGCTGATTAATACACAGCGATTGCACTTCAAGTACTGGAGAACAATCAGTTAAGCCTTGTGCTTTATTTTGTATGTTTTCTTGTTTTGTTATTTGTTGAGCAAGCTGTTCCGCTTCTTCTTGAGAGGTGTTTAGCGTTGAATAAACCGCGTATTTACTCGGTCCACCGCATGCGCGGGCGCCAACTTCAAGGACTTTGCACTGAAAGCTAGCGGTGCAGCTATTATTACTCACCATGTTATTCAGATCATAGTTCAAGTCAGACAAGTTTTTACTTTGTTCATTACCTGACGTCACAGTGCTAGCACAGCCACTTAGTAACAAAATGCTGCTAGCAATGCTTATAATTGACAGTTTAACTGTTGATGGTAAACAACTCATAACGTTATCCTTAAAATGCACTTACCGCTGAGCCTTCAAGTTTAACACATTTATTTTCAACACACTGCGTGCTTGGCGTTGTTAAATGCTGACAAATACTCATAATCCCTTTTTGTGAATTATAGCTACTTTCAAGCTTTGTGATTTTGTCGCTAAGGGCTGTTACTTGCTCCTCAGACGCAGTGTTTGTTGAATACACGACAAAGCTGCTTGGCCCGCCACATGCGCGACTACCTACTGCATTTACTCTACATTGAGTGCTGGTATCACATTGCTTATCTGTAATTAGTGTATTTAATTCAGTTTTGGCTGCTTTTATATCGTCTATTGAAACGTTTTTTAAATCAGCTTTTGGTATTTTTTCAGCAACTACGTTCTTTTTAGTATTTTCTTGTAATTGAGTGTTCTCTTTTAGCTTTTGTAGCTCTTGCTTAGGTGCTTCAGCCTCTGAGGCGATTGTTGCTTGCTGTGTTTCAGTGGGTGCTTTATCTAAGCATGCAGTTAAACAAAGTGGTAAAAGTATGGCTAATAATGGGGTACGCATAAAAAACCTTGATAGTGATGAAATATTCATCACTATCATACACGGTGCATTTTTTACGGCAATAAAAACTATATTATCAAGTAATTAAAGACGTGAAAAATATTGTTTATTAAAGTCCACCCTGCGTTAGCTTGGTTGGATTAAGTAATTTTTCGAGTTCTTCGCGCGGTAAATCAGTTTCCTGCTCAGCTACATCAATAATTGGGCGAGCTTCTTTATAAGCCTGCTTTGCTATTTTTGCTGCTTTTTCATAACCGATCACCGGATTAAGCGCAGTTACCAAAATTGGATTTTTAGCGAGTGCTTTATCTATATTTGGCTGATTCACCTTAAAACTGGCAATCGCTTTATCGCCCAGTGCTTGCGCGCTATTTGCAAGTAATTCTATGCTTTGCAATATATTATACGCAATGACTGGCAGCATTACATTCAGCTCAAAATTACCCGCCTGGCCGGCTACCGTTATAGTGGCGTCGTTACCTATTACTTGTGCACTTACCATTGCGGCGGCTTCTGGTATAACCGGGTTTACTTTGCCAGGCATAATAGATGAGCCTGGTTGAAGCGCTTCAAGCTCTATTTCACCTAAGCCTGCAAGTGGTCCTGAGTTCATCCAGCGTAGGTCGTTGGCTATTTTCATTTGTGCAACAGCGAGTACTTTTAATTGCCCAGAAAGTGCGACGATGGCGTCTTGTGAACCTATATTGTAAAAAAAGTTACTACTAGGCGTAAATCTAATACCTACATTAGCACTCAGGTTTTCTGCAAATTTTGCTGCAAATTTAGGGTCTGCATTAATACCTGTTCCTACGGCAGTGCCGCCTTGTGCAAGCTCGCATACACGCTCTAAGCTATGTCTAATTCCTGCTGCTGCATGATTGACTTGTGACTGCCATGCACTGAGTGTTTGATCAAACGTAACAGGCATTGCATCCATTAAATGTGTACGGCCTGTTTTAACTATATGGCCAACTTCAGCTTTTTTCTTCTCTAGGTTTTGCGATAAGTTTTCAAGCGAAGGAAGTAATTCATACACTACATTTATTGCACTACTGAGTGCGATAGCAGTAGGGACTACATCGTTAGAGCTTTGCCCCATGTTTACATCATCATTAGGATGAATACTCTCATTACCTAATCGACTAGCAAGCGTTGCAATAACTTCGTTGGCATTCATATTTGAGCTTGTGCCCGAGCCTGTTTGAAAAATATCAACGGGGAAGTGCTCAATGTGTTCGCCATCAATAATACTTTGGCAAGCTTGCTCAATAGCATTGGCTTTAGCTTTGCTTAAATGCCCAAGATCAAAGTTACTTTGTGCTGCGGCTTGTTTTATATAAGCCAGTGCAGTTATAAATTGCTTTGGCATAGGTAAGCCACTAATGGCAAAGTTATTAACCGCTCGCTGTGTTTGCGCCTGATAGAGCGCATCATTAGGTACTTGTAGCTCGCCCATACTGTCTGATTCTGTTCTAAAGTTGCTCATAAGTGTGCTCCTTAAAAAGGGTTGAATTCGTGGCTAAGAATACGCGCTTCGCGCTCAAGTATTAAAAATTGTGCAGTATTATTGTGCACTTTATAAAATCGTTTTAATGCTAATAATGGTTTGTATAACTGCTCTAAACATTGTTTACGAATAGCATTATGTATAAGAGGGTCGCACATTTTGTTCATAATTTCATGGTGTGTGCGCCTAAGATAAAACTCTTGAAGCAAAGGGTTACGTTGCAGCTCAAATTTTTTTGCGACGTTAAGGGCGGTTTCTATGTAATCGGCAACGAGCATGGGGGCATGCAGACCAGGTCTTAAGCAATGACAAGAGAGTTCTTGATGATAACGATGCTGGGCATGATTTGAAGACATAAAAAAACCGACTCAAGTTAACGATAATAGTTATCATTACATTTAATCGGTTTCAGTGTAAACAGTTATTATAAAAATTATTTGCGATACTAATTTGAGTATTAATTGTAGCCAAGAATAAATATCTGATCTGTTTCATGTTTGGTCATCGCCTGTTGATTATGTTTAGGGTGCGAAAGTAAATCGATTACTGTAGCTCTCATATCAACAGCGTAACTATGATCGTCGGTGGTTTTTTCGGTTATAGCAACAGCTGCGTCTACAGCTGTATAAGAGGGTATATGCATAATTTTATCCTTTAAAAATTTAATATAAGTTAAACCCTTTAGTGGGTTAGTTATATAAAAGCATATTACATACCAATCATAATAATAAATTCAACCTCATGATAGTTATAGAATTTAAAAATTATCATTTTTTGAACACGACAAAATAAGTCAAATTTGCTTTACTGTTGTGCATTAACCGACAATTTTGGTGCACAGAAATGACAAAGCCATTTTCACAAGCGTGTGAAAACAATAAAGCTCCTATTTTAAAGCAATTAAAAACCGTATTAAAAAACACTAAAACAGTGCTCGAAGTTGGCTCAGGAACCGGCCAACATAGTGTGTTTTTTGCAGAGCAATTGCCTCATTTGCAGTGGCATACAAGTGATCGCGCTATAAACCACGAAGGGATTAACTTATGGCACCGCGAAGCTAATTTAACTAATTTGCATGCGCCGCTTGAGCTTGATTTAAATAATGAGTGGCCAGTAGATAAGGTTGACGCTATTTATACGGCAAATACATTTCATATTGTTAGTTGGCAATTAGTTGAACGTTTTTTTGACGGTGTTAAACGTCATTTAAATAACGAAGGTATGTTATGTATTTATGGGCCATTCAAATACCAAGGTGAATTTACCAGCCCAAGTAATGATGACTTTAGTGCTTTTTTAACAGAGCGCGATCCGTTAAGTGGAATAAGAGATTTTGAAGCAGTTGAACAACTAGCTAAGCAAGCAGGGCTTACGCTCATTAGCGATACAGCCATGCCTGCAAATAATCAGCTACTCGTTTTTAAACGGCAGTAATGAGCTACATTGCTCTTTATATATATCCATATGGCCGCGTTCACGCTTTAAGTAGTCGCTTATTGCATGACTAAAGTCGCCATCAACAATATGGTGAGCAGAATAGGTAAGTACGGGTTCGAATCCGCGTGCTATTTTGTGCTCACCTTGTGCACCTGAATGAAAACAGCTGAGTTTATGTTTTATTGCAAACTCAATACCTTGGTAATAACACAGCTCAAAGTGTAGCGAGTCTACTTCTTCACTTGCTCCCCAGTAGCGCCCATAAAGCGTATTTTCACCAATTAAACTAAGGGTTGCAGCAATCACGTTATCGTCTTTTTTGGCTAGCATAATAACGAGGTTATTGGCCATTAATGCATGTAAAAGCGTAAAAAACTCCATATTTAAATAGCCTAAATGACCAGATCGTTTTAAATACGTACGCTGATAAAACTCACAAAACAATTGCATTATCTCGGGCGTAATTTGTGTGCCTTGCAGCCATTCAATATCAATATTTTGCTGCGCTATTTTAGCTCGCTCTTTTTTAAGTGACCTGCGTTTACGCGAGCTAAGCATCTGCAAAAAGTCGTCAAAGGATTCATAACCTTTATTAAACCACTGAAATTGCACACCCACTCTTAACATGGCGTGTTGCTCAGTTAATGATGTGGCTTGAGCTTGGTCGCAAAAATTAACATGCCATCCCGACCAACCTTGCTGAGCACTGTGTATACTCAGTTGCTCTGTAATGTATTGATACACCGCATTTTGATTGATGTGATCGATAGCAATGCGCTTACCCTCAATAGGGCTAAAGGGAATACCAGATAGCCACTTGGGATAATATTCTAAACCGTGTTTTTCGTATGCCTCAGCCCATGCCCAGTCAAATACGTACTCGCCGTATGAATGACTTTTTAAATACCCGGGTGCAAGTGCAACGAGTGTATCACCTTCAAAAATAGCGAGGTGATGGGGCTGCCAACCGCTTTTTTGTGTTACGCATTGGCTTTGTTCAAGGGCATATAAAAAAGCATGTTGAGTAAATGGTTCATCACCAAATAAACGTTGCCACTGCGGCTGGTCAATCTCATTAATACTGCTAAACCATTGGTGCGAAAACGTTCCCATGACTACTTACCTTGTAGTTGTTCTAAGCTGTTCTACGTTTTTAATAAACGTACTAATTTGCATCTTAAGCTCGGCAAAATGAGGATTATAAGTTAAGCGCTGTAAAGCCGGATAGTGTTTTAAGTTGGCGCTTGTACGCTCTCCTAGTTGTGGGTTTTTAGTTGTTTTACATGTTTTATACAGTAAGTCGTCGTTAATAAAGCTGCCACAATTGCGATAAGTTGCGTTAATTCCATAATGTGGATTTTGCGGTGAGTTAACAACCGCAATATGCGATATACCGTGAATTTTTTTACACTGCAGTGTTGTGCATTGCGGATTACTTACTATGTAGTCACTAGCAAAGTCTGGCGGTAAAATATCAGTGTTGCCATAAAGTACTAAAGTATCGAGCGGTTTATATTTGACTGAATTACCTTGGTGTAATGCACTTAATAATTTTAGTGTGGCACGCGTATCTATTGTCGTATCAATATCACTAAGTACACTAAAAATAGGTAATTTAAGTGCAGGGCGTTTGCTTAAGTTACTTATGCTTGCAAGTGACATTGCACCGTATGATGCCGCAGCCGCATTTAAAGGGAAAGACTCATACTTAGCAAAGTCTACATCGGCGTCTTTATCTATCCAATTAACAAACGGTATAGCGTCAATCCATTTTGCTATCCAGCCGTATTTATTATGTGGCTCGGAGCCTGGCGAATAAAGCATAAGCGCTTTAATTTTAGTTGAAACAGTTTGCCTGGTTGCGTAATCAATAAGTAACGCTGCACCGGTAGAGTAACCTGCGAGTATCACCTCATCAAAGTCTTGCACCGAGCGTTCAATACCGTATTTTATTGCTTGTTGCCATTGGCTAACGTCTACATTGAGCAAAGCACTTGCGGCGCTACCATGTCCTGGTAATAAAATAGTACGCACGGTATAGCCTTGCTGATAATACACTTGTGCTAAATCGTGATAGGTAAAGGGGGAGTCAGTAAGCCCGTGGATTAATAACGCAACTTTGTTGCTGTTTGGGTGCGTGAGCTCAAAAGGGGCAATAATATCTGCAATAGTAGGGTCAGGTTTTCGCGTATCCTGTATTACTAACTGCTGATACGTTTGTGTAATAACGGGGCATGGCATATTTGCACGGGGATTAGCTTTATTTATATGTTTATATGCGTAATCTAAGTAATCGCTAAATGGTAAAAGGCCTTGATAATTGAAGCGCTGGTGGTTGTGCTCATTTTCAAAGCGTAATAGGCCTTGTTGCTTACTTTTTGTTATAAATCTAAAGTCGCTCGCCTGCGATATACAGTTTTGAGCTACTGCAATATGCGAAAAAACACTTAAAACAAAACCAAAAAATACTCTTAAAAATACTCTTAAAGCTACTTTTAAAGTTAAACCATTATTGTTCATTAACTACTGCATATTGAGCAAGACACTCGGTTAGCTTAATGAGTTCAAGCGGTTTTGCAAGATGTTGGTTAAATCCAACTGCTTTTGCATGTGCTTTATCCTCTGGCATTACGTCGGCAGTTAAAGCAATAATCGGAAGTTCTTGTTCGGTTTTAAACTGGCGGATCAATGCTGTGGCTCTATAGCCATCCATTACAGGCATTTGGCAATCCATAAGCACTAAATCAAAATGTTGTTTTTTGACTATATCAACGGCCAGCTCGCCATTTTCTACTATATACGGCACAATTCCTAACGATCCAAGCATCGCTTTAATCACCATTTGATTTACCGGGTTGTCCTCTGCCACTAAAATGCTGAGCGAAGTAATATTAGTATTATCAAATGTAATAATATGCTCTTTTTTAGGCTCTGTTGTTTCTAATCGCATGGAAAATGTAAAAGTAGAGCCTTTATCTATTTCACTTTTAAGTGTTATTTCTCCCCCCATTAGCTGGCTTAGCTCTTTTGCTATGGTTAAGCCAAGTCCTGTACCGCCAAATTGTCTTGATGTAGAGCTATCAGCTTGGGTAAATGCGTTAAATAACTTTTTATGTTGGCTCGGTTCTATACCTATGCCGGTATCGCTAACGGTTATAACAAGCTGTACTTTATTGGCAGTGGTAAACTCTGTTTCTATGTTTAGAGTAACACTGCCTTGGTTTGTAAATTTAATCGCGTTACTACACAAGTTAAGCAATATCTGCTCAATTCGCATTGGATCGCCAATAAACCAGATATCTAAAGGTAGTTTTGAGCTAACTTGCCACTTAATACCTTTGTTAGTTGCGCTGTGTTCAAACATATTGTTTATACGTGCTATTAAAGCACCTAGGTCGAATGCAATAGACTCAATAACTAACTTTTGAGATTCTATTTTTGATATATCAAGAATGTCATTAATTAGGTTTAATAAGCTTTTAGATGATGAGTTTATTTTATCTAAGTAACCAATTAGCGTACTTGCGCTATCGGTTTCGCGAGCAAGCGAAGAAAACCCAATAACAGCATTCAAAGGTGTACGGATTTCGTGGCTCATATTAGCTAAAAATTGGCTTTTAGCTTGGTTAGCTAAATCTGACTGCTGCTTTGCTTGTGCAAGCGAGTGTGTACGCTCGGCAACTTGACGTGTAAGTGCAATTTGTTGCTGATTAAACAGCAGTAAAACCATTAAAATTAAAGAACATACGGCAACTTGAAGTATGAGCAATAATAACGTTAGTTGATTATTATGTTGTGCTAAAAACCCTTCTTTAAGTGCTAGTTTTACAATCCATTTTTGCCCTGCAAAGCTCACATCAAACGACATCAAACGACTTCCTTTAGCCTGATGAACATCTTGAGAGTAATTACTATAAAACGGCGGTGCGTTTGTATCTTCGTATATACCAATCGAAAACATATCAGACTGCTGTTTAGTAATTGCTTGTTCAATAATACTGCGTACTAAAAATATACCCGTGACGTAGCCTTTAATTACTTCTTTATCGTCACTTTGAGAATACACAGGGGCAAATAACAAATAAGCGGGTTTAGGTTGTTTGGTTTGTACTAGCTGAATTATCTTAGTCCCTACGGGCATATATTTTATAGCAGGGTTAAGCAGGGAGTTTTTCCTATCAGAATTTGAAAATACATTAAAGCCAATTGCTTTTTGATTACCATTGAAAGGGGCTATATATTTTATGATAACGAGGGGATCATTTTTTTCAAGAGGCTCACCTACTACATCAACATCTAAATGGTAAATATTTGATATTTCTTGGGCAAAGGTCTCACGTTGATCTTGAGGTATTTTTGCATTCCACGATAAAGCATTAATAAATGCGTGCTGGGTTAGTAATTGGCTAGCATAAGAATAAAAATCTTGCTGGCTTAATGTTGATGATGATTGAACCTGGTTTGCTAGGCTTTGTACTGCAATAATACTGCGATTTGTATATCTATAAAGGCTATTTTCTATAACGTGAACTTCACGTTCGGCGATTTTAATTGTGCTTATACGGTTTTCTTGATCGTATAGCTGTGTTGTAACCGCAACAGACACAAATAAAATAGAGCATACTGCAATTGTTGGAAACGCCGATATATTATGTTGATTAGATTTTTGTGGTAGTAAAGAAAGTAAAAACGGAGTTGCAATTAATACCCCTAATGTATCGCCAAGCCACCAATAAACAACATTTTTCCAATGATTATCAATGCTATAAACCGAGTTAAATTGACTAAGAGCGAACACGCCAAAGTTAGCCGAAATTAAACTGACTAATATGGCTATGACGAGAATAAAGTAAATTATGTTTTTACGCTTTTTAAAGCGTAGTGGGTGACCAAGCCAAAATTTTAGTAAAGCAGCGCCCACCATTGCCTGTATAACCACACCAAAGGCGATATACATTGCTTCGTTAAATGAGTTACCGACCAGGACTAGCTCATGAGCTGAACTATCAAAAATATTTAAATTAAATGCAATTGCAGCTACAAATAAAGGCGGGATAAAGCGCCACCACCAAATATAACAACCGACCAGAGCAATACCAGCAGGTAACCAAATTGGAATTATTTGCGAATTAAAAGCAAGTTTAGTGAGTGCTATACCCACTAAAAAATATGCTAAAGCAAACATGATGTAAAAAATAATGGAGTGATTTTTAGAGTTAAAATTTTTCACATAAGGTCCAAGCAATTATTATTATCGTTTTGAAATATCAGTATAGCTAACAGTAAGTTATTTAGGGTATTTTTATA
Source organism: Pseudoalteromonas sp. SWYJ118 (assembly GCF_015864505.1). Lineage (NCBI taxonomy): Bacteria > Pseudomonadati > Pseudomonadota > Gammaproteobacteria > Alteromonadales > Pseudoalteromonadaceae > Pseudoalteromonas > Pseudoalteromonas sp. SWYJ118. The sequence continues at coordinate 15,783 of NZ_JADYXC010000024.1, forward strand.
ATGGTAACTGATTTTTGCTAAATGACTGCTTTAACACAACGGTTGATTCTATATTTGCAATACAACTTAAACCACCTAGTTGATGTTTTACAAACGTTTCGTAGCTCTCAAGATCATGTGCAATTATTTTTAATAAATAATCATAGCTTCCTGATATTACACAACACTCTAATACATGTGGTAATTTTTCTACATGTTGCTCAAATTGCTCTGCAGCACTTACCGAGTTTTGGCTTAATCGTACAAACGCATACACCAACACATTAAGGTTAAGTGCTTTTGGGTTTATGGCGGCGTGGTAGCCGGTAATAATGTTTTCTTGCTCTAACTTTTTTATACGTCTTAGGCAAGGTGTATCTGACAGGTTAATGCTGCTGGCTAAATCTGAAACCGACATACGAGCTTGGCTTTGTAGTGCGATAAGTAATTGCTGATCTTTTTTATCTAACATAGTTGTCGGCTTTTATTAATTATTTTTATATTTGTAGTGATTATTGCTAAGTATTACAGTTTTTACTAATTTTTTTGGCGTTTTACCCTCATTGAACTCTGTTAGCATTTAACTATAAAAATAATAGAGCACAACAATGAACACACATACCGCTATTTTTGATCACTGGATTCGAACTGAGTTTGTCACTTTAAACAGTGAATTAGAGCAGCTTTATTGGCAGCAAACCGATAAAGCAAATGTAGAAGGAATAGGCGAGGCCTTAAAGCAACAATTAGAAAAAGAAGGCAACGCATTAATTAGTAATTTATTAGCCGAGGGAAACACAGATCAAGGCTTTGATAGTGCTTTTGACCTACTTGGCAACGTCGGATTATTTATGGCTGCATGCCGTCGCCATGAAATTACCGAACCAAGCAGAGAAACCACGTCTCCACTAATAGAAGCCTCAGCGCTTGCTATGCATATAGGCGCATCTATTGGCGTAACCCCTCGTTTTGCTACCGCCCACTTAACTACTCATAACAAAGCACTTAACGGTATTTATAAACGATTTACTAATTTACCCGATGAAAAGCTATTTATAGATTACAACACCCAAGGTATTTTGGCCTATAAACGCGCAAGTGATGCTTTACTAAAAATATTGCCGTTAGGTATTTCACACCCTTTATGCGGTGAGTTACTAAAAGTAGCTAAACAGGCGCTTATAGATGTTATTGATTCAAATAATGCACTTTATACTGAGCTCGATACAGATCGCTTTTTTAACTGTGTTCGCCCTTACTATAAACCGTATCGTGTAGGTAAAGAGGTTTACAGAGGCGCTAATGCCGGTGACTTTGCAGGTATTAACGTGATTGATATGTTACTAGGGCTTTGTAGTGCAAATGAGCCTAGTTACTCGCAAATGCTGGTGGATAAGTTTTTATATATGATGCCAGAGGATCAACAAATACTACGAGAAGCCATGCGTATGCAAAGCTTTATGGATGACTTTTTACAAGCGAAGCAATATAAAAATACAAATTGGTTTAAAAGTCACGCAAAGCTATTTATCCAAGTGTGCAAATTACATGGCGACACCGCAGTCGGTCATCATAATCAACTAGTTGAAAAATTTATTGCTCAGCCCTCAAAGAATATGCAACAGCAGCATATGAGCAAGGTAACAGCAAGCGGTCCGCCGCTTCATGTGTTACTTGATTCGCTCGAAAAATTAAGAGATAGGCGAGCCAGTGCAAAACGCGACGATATAAAAACACGTTTTGACGATCTAAATACACTTAAAAAATGGGTTAAATAGTATGCTTAAAAATGATTTTTGTATGGCCGATGGCTGTTATTTATTAAATCACTCAGTTGGCCGTCCTCTTAAAAATACACAGCAATATTTAGCCCAGCACTACTTTTTACCGTGGGAGAGCTCAAATAAAGAGCCTTGGCAGCAATGGCTGCCGGCAGTTGAGCAGTTTACTACCGCACTTGGTAAGTTATTTAATACGCCTGGTTCGCAGTTTTGCCCGCAGGTTAACTTATCAAGCGGCTTAACAAAGCTGCTTATGTCGCATCCACGGTTACAGCAAAAAAATTGTAAAGTGCTTATGGCGCAAAGTGATTTTCCGAGTATGGGTTTTGCAATGCAAAAAGCATTACCAGAGTGCGCGCAAGTCATGTTTATACCTGAGCACGAAAATCTAAGTGATATTAGTGTTTGGCAGCGTTATATAACCGCCGATATCGATTTAGTTTTTATAAGCCACGTATATTCAAATACAGGTGTGCAGGCACCTGTATACGATATTGTAGCTATAAGTAAATTAACCAAGAGTTTATCAATAGTTGACGTTGCTCAGTCTGCGGGTGTTATACCGCTTGATTTAAGCATACTCGATGCTGACTTTATGATTGGCTCGAGCGTTAAGTGGCTATGTGGGGGGCCAGGTGCAGCATATTTGTGGGTTAACAAACACCAAATAGCATATTGTGAACCTAAAGATGTGGGTTGGTTTTCGCATCAAAATCCATTTGAGTTCGATATTAACCATTTTGAATATAACGCCAGTGCGCTCAAATTTTGGGGGGGCACTCCTTCTGTAGCGCCTTATATTATTGCCGCCAATAGCATTGCTTACTTTGCAGAGCTAACTGCTCACAAGGTAAGGGAGCATAACTTAGCGATGCTTACGCTTATTCATGAGCAGCTAAGCGAATATGTTGTATCACCTATGAGTAGTGATAAATGCAGCGGGACTGTTATTTTGTTTTTTGCCGGGCTGCAAGAATATGTACTTACAGAGCTTGATAAAGCGAAAGTCAGTGTAGATTTTCGTAAATTTGGAATACGAGTATCGCCACATATTTATAATACCCGAGAAGACGTTGAGCGGTTTATATCGATAGTAAAACAAGCGCTTAAGGATTTTGGCTAAGCTGCTGCTTTCTTTGTTTTAATGACTCTATTTTTTGCTGCGTTTGATTGATTGATGCGTCGTAAGTTTGCTTTAACGCATTTGTTTTAGTTGCGATAGCATCAGCAATAGACGAAGCGCCTAAACGATTGGCTTTATCTTGAGTCATGTAATCTATCTGCTGTTTTTTAGCAGCGTATTCTTTTTGGCTTTGTGCAATAGATAGCTCAAGGCGTTTTATTTCACGATCTATTTGTTGAACCTCTAAGTAATCATCCACAGAGGAGTCGGTAATACCTTTACCGGGCGTAGAGCTTTTGTACGCTTCAATTACGTTTATATCTTTGAGAGTAATAACTTGTGCATCTTTAGCGCAAGGCGTTTGGCTAAAGGTAGGAACGCCCTTAATGACACACTTATACACTGTTGTACTTTGTGCCAAGGTAAAAAATGGTGCTGCCGCGCAAACTGATAGCAATATGAACCGGATCATAGCTAAACCTAAAGTGGCTAAAGTTGTGTTAATAATGCCCTAAGTTATTACTAGGCACAATTTGTTTAGTTTTTATAAATTTTAGGCACAAAAAAACCACAATTAAGTGGTTTAAATTAAGTATGGTCCAGAGGGAGGGATAGACTTGCTTGCTTGCATGTAATCAATCGCTGCGCGACGCTTGCAGCGGCCCAAAATGTTCCAGACATTTTGTCGAACCCTGTCGAGGGTTCTCACCCTCCCAATTTAGTATTGGTGTTAAATTTTAGGCACAAAAAAACCACAATCAAGTGGTTTAAATTAAGTATGGTGGAGAGGGAGGGATTCGAACCCTCGATAGAGCTACAAACTCTATACTCCCTTAGCAGGGGAGCTCCTTCGGCCACTCGGACACCTCTCCAACGCATAACCGTTTGTATTGATGGAAGTAAAAAAAGCCACCAATTAAAATATGGTGGAGAGATAGGGATTTGAACCCTAGATGGGCTATAAACCCATGCCGGTTTTCAAGACCGGTGCATTCGACCACTCTGCCATCTCTCCGTGACGCAGAATAATACTTAGGTGATACCGCTGTGTAAATAGCAAAATGACTGTTTGCCTAAAAAACGTACGTAAATGAGGTTTTTTTTGTAAATAAGGGGAAATTAAGGCAATTTTTAATAAAATAAATAGGTTGCAGCAAACAAGGGGGAGCTAAATAAGTGACTTCATTTAGTGGTTGAGTGTTCGCTGCACCGAAAAATAATCATGGTTGGGTGATTATTTATATTGAGCTGCGCCGCTAAGTGCTAGTCTTTTACCAATAGTGTTAAGTCTAGCTAACATTCTTGCTTTACGGTTAGTTGGTTTAACTGCTACTTGAGCTGCTGCTGTTTGATTTAATGTGTTAATTGGTTTCATTATTTTGCTCCGGGTTGTATATGTTGAAATCGCGTGCATTTTGCACGTTGTTTGATTAAAAAGACAACGATAAAAATTGAGCCTGACGGATTAGTTAAACTAATCCTTATTTATTTTATTAACGTGCGGTTCAGTGTTTTTTATTATGGTTTTTGCATAAATAGTTAAAATAAAATCGGCGTTACTCTCACCAATACTGGTATTTGTGTGTGTTTTTATTTATTTATATGCATTTTACACAACCTTTTTTGACTAGTTATTCAGATTAAAAAAACTCAATTAAACTCTTTTTTATTCGTTCTCAAATACATTGTTGGAAACAAAAGCTTGTCACTACTAATAATTATTAAACCAAGTACAAAAAAACAGAATGAAAAATCACTAATGTGGCTTAAAAGCATCTGTAAAAAACGTAGTTTCTCTTATTGTATATTTACTACAACAGGAAACTTTGAGAATGACTGTGCTCAAATAAGCTTATTACTGAGTAAATTTACCAAAGCAGTCGTACTAGGTGGAGACGGCACATTAAACTTAGCGGTTAATGCATTAATAGGGAGCAATTGTTCGCTAGCGTTGTTGCCCTGCGGCACAGGTAACGATTTCTCTAGGGGATTTGGCTGCAAAGAAGATGATTGGCGAAAGGCATTATTTAATACACCGACAGCAATTGATATAGGAAAAATTAATAGCCGCTATTTTATTAATATTGCAGGGGTAGGGTTTGATGCCCATGTAGTTAAAGCAATTGAGGCTAAAGCTAGTTTTTCATCTTTTGATTACAGTTGGGTGAGCGTAAAAGAGTTATTTTACTATCAAGCTCAGCAGTTACACGGCACATTTAATAACAATGCTAGGCAGTATCAAAATTTAATTACCGTATTTGCTAATCATAAATTTTTTGGTGGTGGTTTAGAAATAGCGCCAAATGCTGATTTAACAGATGGAAAGCTTGAGTGTTATCAAATGCGATCGGGTGGGCTTTTTTATAACGTAATAAGCTTTATGAAGTTGTTTTTTAAGCGCCATCAGCATATAAAAAACCTTAACTACAGTCGCTTAAATACAGCTTCCATAAAAACTGAAGGGTTATTGATTGAAGCAGATGGTGAACTGGTAGATAAAACTCCTGCCGTTATTAGTGTACATGGGCAGGCTTTACTTTTTCATATGCCAATAAAAAAGCGCCTACAGTAGGGTAGGCGCTTTTACGTTAGTTGCGTTAATAACGCGTCTAACTGGGGACGGAGCCACTTTTAGCCATTGCTCTATTAGCTGAAAAGGCGTTAATTCGTTTTGTTGGGGTAAGCACAATGGCGTTACCTAATAGCACTAGGCTAAATCCTGCAAAGGTATTTGCGTGCCATTCAAAGCCTTCAAAAAAGCTACTCAGTGTTACTGCCACTAGTGGGAATAAAACAATAACGTAGCTGGCTTTTTCAGGGCCTATATTTCTAAGTAGAGCAAAGTAGCAACCAAAAGCGATTACAGTGCCAAATATTGATAGATAAAGTAGTGATAGCCAGTAACTTGGTGGAGCGTTTAAACTAAATTGCACATCGTTCATTAATACATATAAAGCCAAGCCTATAGCGCTGTATAACATGCCCCATGCATTGCCTTGCAATACACCAATTTGTTTACGAGAATTACGAACGCTTACCATATTTCCTAATGAAGCCACAAAGGTGCCACCAAGGGCAAGTAGTAACCCGACCAATGCACCATTACTCAAGTCGAACTGCTGTAACTGTGGCCAAAACAGACACGTAATACCTAATACAGCGAGTACTGCACCTGTATAAATTCGCTTTGAGATTGGCTTACCAAAAAATAATCGGGTGTTAACTATGTTCATAACCAGCAGCATTGAAAAGGCAATAGAGCTCATGGCTGAGGTGAGGTGATTTTGTGCCCAGTAAAGCATTAAGTAATTTAAACCAAAGTTAAACAGAGCTAATAAAGCAAAAAAGCCATGATCGACTAATGAGAAACGCATGTCGGGTTTTTTGTACGCTACATACAACCACATTAAAAGTGCTGCAATAGCAAAGCGATAAAATAACGATAACTCGACTGCAATATCGCCTAACTGAAATTCTATGGCTAACCAAGTAGAACCCCAAATTAAAACGGTTGTAATGTATAACGCTGCACTTTTCATGGTTAGTCCTCAAAGCCCGATTGAATGGCTATTTTAAGACCTATCTGTATACTTACCATATACAGAAAAGTAAAAATGTAACCTATACAGATTCGGTGTGTGATGATAAGACAAAAAAATAGCCAAGGGCATGAGTTTTTATATCAACAAGTTATTCAGTTAATTAGAGATATGAGTGCTCAACAAGTTTTACTCCCCGGCGAAAAACTTCCATCACTGCGTAAAATGGCAGATAACTTAAATATAAGTATTCCCACTGTAAAACAAGCGTATCAAGCACTTGAGGATCAAGGGCTAGTAGAGGCACGCGAAAAATCAGGCTACTTTTTAAAAGCGGTTAACGCCGCGCATAACTTACCTAAGCGAGTTAAGTTAAGTCGAGAGCCTGTTGTGGTAAATAAACAAGCCTTAATAGAGCAGGTATACAGCGCCATTCATCAAGCTAACGTAGTCCCTTTTGGTATCGCTAACCCGATAGCCGCTGCACCTACCGATAAAGCACTCGCCAGAAATATGCGCCGCGTAATGACAATTGCCGGCAGTAAAGCCATTAACTATGGGCCAACAGATGGATTTGTACCGCTAAAAAAGCAACTAGTGCATCGCTATCTAGATTTTGGCATTGGTATTGATATGGACGAGCTTGTGATCACCAATGGTGCACAGGAAGCCATGGCTATTGCGCTTAAATGTGTAACAAAGCCAGGCGATATAGTGGCCATAGAAACGCCCTGTTATCACGGTATTATAGAGCTAATAGAGAGCTTAGGCCTCAAAGCGCTCGAAATACCACTGTGTCCAGATAACGGCATTTGGCTAAACGATTTAGAACGTGCTTTAAACGAGCATGATATAAAAGCCTGTTTATTCTCAACTGCTATTAGTAACCCCGTGGGCAGTTTTATGCCTGATACAAACAGACAGCAGCTGGTGGAACTACTTGAAAGCCACGACGTAGTGCTTATTGAAGATGACGTATACGGCGATTTATACTTTACGGCAAAACGAGGCACTCCTGCTTTAGCGTATTCTAAAAAAGGATTAGTGATCAGTTGCTCATCTTTTTCTAAAACGGCAGCGCCGAGCTATCGTGTAGGTTGGTTAGTTGCCGGTAAATTTGCAACACAAGCGCGGCGATATAAACGAGCACTAAGTTGCTCCGCTTCGTTAATAAACCAATGGGCGTTATCAGAATTTATTGCCAGCGGCGAGTACGACCGTAACTTAAAGGTACTCAGGCAGCGCCTGCGCGATAACAAAGAGCGTATGCGATGGTGTTTACAACAAGCTATGCCAAAAAATACACGTATAAGCGACCCTAAGGGAGGCTGCGTAATGTGGCTTGATTTAGGAGGCGAATACGATAGCCAAAAGTTATTTTTACTTGCGCTTGAAGTGGGTATTAGCATAACCCCGGGGCTTATTTTTTCAGCCTCTAATAAATATAAAAGCTGTGTAAGATTAAGTTATGGTGTGCAGTGGAGCGAGCAGATAGAGCAAGCAATTATTACTCTGGGTAAGCTTACTTTATTAGCTAAAAAGTAAGTTCGTGAAACACAAAAAAGCAGCATTTAAGTAAACTTAAGTGCTGCCAAAGGGATGTTAAATAACGTTTGCTGTATTAATTGAGTTTAAAGCTAAATAACTGGTAACCTTTAAGTTCTGGCACTTGCATTACTAATTGCTCTTCTTGTTTTGCAATATCAGCAAAGTTTTCACATAAAGAGTTAGCTCTCTCTTCAAGTGCGCTTGCATGTAGCTCTACTTTTTCTTCTATTTGTGCACCCATATTTTCCATGCGTTGTTCAAAGGCATCCATATCGCCGCCTGAACCAAGTAACTCAGAACCTAAAGCCACTAAAATACTGCCCATTGATTGCATTACTGCTGATTCAACCGCTGTTTCTATCTGCTGCTCAAATTGTTGTTCAAAGTTTTCGCCAAATTGATTAAAACTTTGTTGGCCCATTACAAATGTACCTTGCTGGTAAAATGTATTTTCTACCTCAATTTTAATGTCGTCCATAAGCTCAGACATATTATCAAGACCGTCAATATTAAATGCATTGCCTACTTCTTCTAATGCCACACCGGCAATTTTAACACCCTCTAACGCTATATTAGCTACTTCAGGTAATTGAGTGCGTAAGCTGTCAGAGTACTTATTCAGTGCTTCGCGTTGTGAGCTATTAAGCGCTACAAGCTCGCCATTTACGGTTAAGTCACCATGGGTATTAAATTGCATAGTTTTATTATTGGCAGTAAAAATTTCCAATTCGTTTGGTTTAATACGTACATCATTTTTAAATTCGACGTTACATTCATCATTACTAAATGAAATTGCAGAATCGTTGTCGTTATGAGCCATAGCGGCTGGCGTACAAATTAATGCGCTAACTAATAGTAATTTTTTCATGTTTGTTCTCTACTTTTTGTTGATGACGATTAATTAATAACAAGTTTGATGCCAGTTTTATTTTTCTATAAAAAACAATTGATTAAGTGTTTTTCTTTGTTTTTTAGCAAGTCAAAATAATTAATAAATAACTATTTTTTAGTCAAATTGGCTAACTAATAAAAATTAATAAATTTTATTTATCGATACGATAAAAAACTCTCACTTTCCTCAATTCAAATTTAGCGCTATTTATTCACATTACTGACATGAAGACTATTTACAGTAGTCGCGTGGCTTTATTTTGATGTTAATTTGCAGTGCATTTTGGCATTAAACATTTTTAATTTTACCGGCTATTGCGATAATAAAATCCTTGGTTGGTCTCAAACACTTTATGGAGTGGGTTGTGGGTAAGACATTTAGTTACGATGCGCTAGATGACGATTTTGTTGAAGACGAGTACGAAATGCTCGGACGTAATCAACACGATAAGAACAAGCAAAAGGTTAAAAAGAAGTTGGAAGACTACCTTGAGCAAAAACGCTTGCGTAAAAATCTAGGCGAAGACGATTTAAGCGATTACACCGATTAAATTTCACTAGTATAAATAAAATACCAATTAATATTGAGAGTTTAAATGTGCAGTTATGCGTATGTTTAAGTTTCAATAGTATTGGCAATAAAGAGGCCTTGCGCCTCTTTATTACTTTTTAAAGCGTACTTTTAGCCTGTGCTAATGCTTTTTGAATTGTAAGTTCTAGCTTTTCGGGTTTAATAAAAGGTGCATAACGTTTAATTGGTGTACCATCTGCGGCAATTAAAAATTTAGTAAAATTCCACTTTATTTTACGTGTTAAAAAACCAGGTAAAGCCGATTTCAAGTGACGAAATACAGGATGTGCATGCTCACCGTTTACATCTACTTTGGCCGCCATTAAAAAGCTCACACCAAAATTAATTAAGCACCCTTGCTCTATTTGTGTTGCGTCGCCGGGTTCTTGCTGACCAAATTGATTGCACGGAAATCCCAGAATAACTAAACCTTGGCTGGCATACTTATTGTGCAAAGCTTGCAGTGACTCGTATTGGTAGGTAAATCCACATTTACTTGCGGTATTAACAATAAGCACAACCTTCCCTTCAAAATCATTAAAGTTGATAGGCTGACCCTGTAAGCTTGTTGCGCTTAGCTGATGAAATTCGTGCATATTGGCGTCTTTTTATTTTTGTTAGCCGCATTTTAACCTGAGTGCAGTATTTCATAAAGTATAAAGATCGCACTAATTTAAAATTAGAAATAGCCCCATACCGGCAAGCGTAGTGTAATAAATATTATGTGTTTTGTAGGCAACAATAATGGCGACTATTGCTGCGCTTAAATAAGGGTTTTGCCAGTTTAAGTTAATGCCATCTTCATTCAAAAACACGATAGGCACCCAAATTGCTGTAAGCACTGCAGGTGCGCTAAAGCTTAAAAATTGCTGCATTTTAGGGCCTACTTTAAACGGTAAAGCACGGTGTAAAAACAAATAACGCGTAAAAAATGTAATGCACGCCATGAGTAAAATAGTCGTCATCATGGCGTTACTTCCTTTTTAGTGGTTAGTCTTGCTGTGCTGTAACCTGCGGCCATTGCCAGCAGCGCTGAGCAAACAAGCCATAACTCAAATCCTGTGCTTTTTAAAAGCGTTGCGCTAATGCCTGCTACAATTACCGTAACGAGTGAGGCTAGGTTTTTAATGCCCGGAATAACCAAAGCTATAAACGTGGCAGCAATGGCAAAGTCGAGCCCTAAATTAGTTAAGTCGGGCAGCATTGTGCCTGCTACAATGCCAATTAACGTCCAAATATTCCATGCAATATAAAAGCTAAAACCAGCGCTCAATGCGTATATTAAACGTGTTTTTGTTCTGTACGCTTTTCTATGGTGAGAAAATGCAAATAGCTCATCGGTTAATACAAAACTTACTGGTAAGCGCCAACGCATAGGTTGGTCAATTACCTTATGACGCACAGCTAAACCGTATAAAAAGTGCCGAGAGCTAATAATAAATGTTGTGAATAAAATTGTGAGCAATGGTGTGTTGCCCGCCATAAGTTCAATCGCAACAAGCTGTGCAGAGCCTGCAAAGACTAATAACGACATTGCTTGGGTTTCTAGTGCACTAAAGCCATTTTGAATCGCTAAAGAACCACATAAAATGCCCCAAGGAACAACAGCTAAACACAGTGGTAGCATATCTAAAAAGCCTTTTAAAATAGCTTTTTTAACTGGTTGCATGATATTTACTCGCACGGCTTGTAGAATGGCTCATAAGGATACCTTAATATTATGATGTTAAAGTAGTTAACGAATTAGATAATACTGTTTTTTTAAGGATAGGCGCAATGACGACGTTAAAAGTGTGGGATGGGTTTATTAGATGCTTTCATTGGTTTTTGGTTGTAAGTATTGCGGTGCTTTATTTTAGTATTGAAGAGGGCATGATTGAGCTTCATTTTGTTGCTGGGTTCTTTACTTTAGCACTCATCGTAACGCGTTTAATATGGGGTATTATCGGAAGTAAAACCGCGAGATTAAGTGGGTTGCTGCACTCTCCTCGTGCTATTTTAAAGGCACTAAAGACACCAAGCGACTCGCTAGGTCATTCAGTACCTGGCAGTTGTATGGTAATGGTATTTTTTATAATTATAATTACGCAGCTTATTACCGGGTTAATGAGTAGTGATGGCATTTTAACTGACGGCCCGCTTGCTCAATATGTGTCTAGCGATACGATTGATTTTGCAAATTGGCTACATGAGCTGAATTTTGACATTTTACTTTATGCTATTGGTTTACATGTATTAGCTATTATTGTTTATAGAATAAAAGGTAAGCCGCTAGTTAAGGCGATGATCACAGGCTCAAAAGAGTTAAAAGCGGATGACTCTGAGGCTAAAGTAACAAAAGCGTCTTGGCCTGCGTGGCTAATATTTATATCTTTATTGGTGTTGCTGATATTTACGTGGGCAAAAGAACCTTTAACTTATTTATTTAGTTAAAAACACATTAAACCAATCTTAAAGGGTTGGTTTTTATTTTTGGTTACATCCTTTTGTTTGATTGTTATGCGGAGCCGAATTATAATCGCCGTATTGCTGGCAAACTAATCGAAAGATTAGGGCGCAAAGTTTCCGGTCTAAGGCTTTTTATAAAGCTATGGTAGCGGGACTACTGCATAACGTGTTGTTATGTATCACTTGCCCTCAGTGTATTTTTTGTGTATCCATAGTGTATGGATAAGATTTTGTAACTCTTAAGGTGTTGCCGTGTTTATGCATACGTCGTTGGCCTGTGGAAAGTGGTCAACAATAGGTTGCTTAAATCATCATACCCAATTGTTTATTGGCGATGTGGTGAGTGTAACCTTTTATGACATGCAAGGAGAGCTAGTTAGTTTATCATTTGATTACAAAATCACCTCGCTTGAACAAGGTGAACCTCACGCATGGCCACGTTTAGTTGCCGAGCATATTAACGTGCATGTACCCCTTGTTAGCGCAGGTAAAATGACCGAACAAGGTTTAATTGTTGCCTATAGAAACAATGAAATTTTTGCTTTGCAAAGCAGTGGGATATGTAAAGCGCATGTCGATTTTCATTGTATTGCAAAATGCGATGAGCGTGTTGTTAATAACCTTGATACTTATGATTACGTGTACCCTGAAAATTGTGAAAACTATAATGCGGGTACAAAGGTATTGCAGCCAAAAACAGGGCATGTTTATCAATGTAAGCCTTGGCCATTTAATGAGTTTTGCCGCGCGAGTGACGATAAAAAGTTTATGTTCGAGCCCGGTGTTGGACAAAGTTGGGCTATGGCTTGGCAGCAAATATAAGGCTTAAGTGAATTATCTTCCCAAAGGTATAGCTGTTTTAGTAATGAAGCGTTTACCGTTTTAGCCCATCCAACTATTGGATGGGCTTTTTTATTTTTATGATAAACTGCAAATCACATTATTTTTTTAATTGGTTTTGTTGTGTCTCGTCCTGACTACTCTTTAAGTTTATTACCTAATTTCCCGATTGCTAAACAGCAAGCCCATACATTAAGTACTCATAATAAAATACGCACTGATAATTACTATTGGATGCGTGATGACGATCGTCAGGATGAGCAAGTACTTGCACATTTACATGCTGAAAATGCATATTGCGATGAACAGTTAGCTGCAATGAAGCCACTCCAAAATACACTTTTTGAAGAGTTAAAAGCACGCATTGTAAAAGACGATAACTCGGTACCCGTTAAAGACGGGAAATACTGGTATCACTCAGAAGTTCGTGGTGATGATGAGTACTCTCGCCATTATAGAAGCACGAGCATAAAGGCTGATAATAAAGAGCTTTTACTCGATGTGAATATATTAGCTGAGGGATTTGAGTTTTTTGAGCTAGGAGAAGTCGCACTAAGCCCATGCGAGCAGCTTATGGCTTACTCTGAAGATACTGAAGGCCGTCGTATTTATAATGTTCGCTTTAAAAGCTTAGCGGCAGATGAAATGCTACCCGACGTACTTGAAAATACAGAAGGACAAGTTGTTTGGGCGAACGATAACAAAACAGTTTTTTATGTAAAAAAAGATTTAAAAACGTTATTAGGATACCAAGTATTTAGGCATGAGCTTGGTAGCGAGCAAAGCCAAGATGTAATGGTTTACGAAGAGCAAGACAGCAGCTTTTTTATGGGGCTTGGTAAAAGCCGCGACGAAGGCTTAATTATTATTGATTTAGCATCGACAGAGACCAACGATACATGGGTGCTTGATGCTAATAAGCCCACTGACGAATTTAAAGCATTAATGCCGCGTGAAGATGGCCACGAGTTTGACGTAGATAAGCTAGGTGACACATTTTATATTGTGACTAACTGGCAAGCTAAAAACTTTAGATTAATGACAGCAACAAACGAAACGATTGCTGATAAAACACAATGGTTTGAGCATACAGCTCACAGAGAAAATGTACTGCTTGAAGGTGTAGAGTTATTTAATGACTTTTTAGTATTGAGTGAACGCGAGCAAGGGCAAGCTCGATTCGTAGTTGTTAATAGGCAAGGGAATCGTATGGCACTTGAGTTTGCCGATCCTTGTTATTATGCTGCAATAGCAATGAACCCAGAGCCAGACACACGGACTGCGCGTATTTATTACTCAAGTTTAACAACACCAGGCTCTTTATATGATGTTGATTTAGCAACTGGCGAAAAAACACTGCTTAAACAGCAAAAAGTACTAGGTAGTTTTAATGCCGATGACTATCAGTCAGAGCGATTAATGGTAACTGCTCGCGACGGAGTTAAAGTACCTGTATCTGTTGTTTATCGAAAAGACAGCTTTAAAAAAGATAGCACAAATCCGTTATTTCAATACGGCTATGGCGCCTATGGTTATACGATTGATCCTAGCTTTTCTAGTTCGTCACTGAGCTTACTCGATCGTGGCTTTGTTTATGTTATTGCGCATGTTCGGGGCTCTGAAATGCTAGGTCGCGAATGGTATGAGCAAGGTAAAAAAGAGCATAAACAAAATAGCTTTAGTGACTTTATTGATGTGACAAAAGCGCTTGTTGATCAAGGTTATTGTGATAGCAATAAGGTGTTTGCCTCAGGCGGCAGTGCCGGTGGCCTATTAATGGGGGCGGTTGTAAACCAGGCACCAGAGTTATATTGCGGTGTTGGCTGTCATGTACCATTTTTAGACGTATTAACCACAATGCTTGATGAAAGTATTCCACTCACAACAAATGAATACGATGAATGGGGTAATCCAAATGAGCCTCAATTTTATGATGTGATAGAAGCTTACTCGCCTTATGACAATATTAGCGCACAAAACTACCCGAACATACTCGTTACTACTGGTCTTCATGACTCACAAGTGCAGTATTGGGAGCCTATGAAGTGGGTTGCAAAAATGCGTGAACTTAAAACAGACAGTAATATTTTAGTATTTAAAACCGATATGGATGCAGGTCATGGCGGTGCATCAGGTCGTTTTAAAAGCTTAGAAGAAAAAGCCCTCGAAATGGCCTTTTTTATTGCGCTGTTAAATTAACTGCAAAATCGGAAAATTGTATTACTCTATATATAGAAGTTGATATATATAAGGTAATTTATGTTTGGAGCACATGGCGAATTTCAGATTTGTTCACAGCCCCCTCATATGTATTTAAAATTGAAGGGGAGCTTTAACAATGAAGGTATAACATCATTAACTAATGGTGTTATTCAAGAATTGAGCACTCACCCTGAAAATACAATTAAGTTTGTGATTGTTAACTTAAAAGAGTTTGAACTGTTAACTTTAGATAGTCTTGATTCGTTAGAGGCCTATTTTGCGGGTGTAAAAGAACGTGGCTATCAACGAGTTGACTATATAAACATTAATATCATAGCTAAAAACATGTTTGAAAAAGTATGGAAAAATAGCGATGTAGAAGTTAATTTTTACAAAGATACTGAAAGCTATTTATTAGTGCATCCAAGTGATAGTTATATAAAACAGAACTGGTAATTAATATGAGTATTATAAACCGCTACTGAAGAGGGCTTATAATACTCTCTAAACACCCTTTATAGCGCCTTGAAAGGTTTAAGCACATATCGTTTTTAAGTCTGACTTTATAATCGCCACTGTCAGTAGGCATCAGTTCGCAGATAGCTTGTTTTCTTACCAGCGTTGAGCGATGAATACGAATAAACCCTTCTGGCTCTAGCTGCTGTTCAATATTTTTCATGGTTTCGCGGTGTAATACCGGTGTACTACCTTGTGTAAAATGTAGCTCTACATAATTGCCAGCACCATTAATCCAAATAATATCTTTTATATCAATTAGCCTTACCTTACCTACATCTTTAACTACGATATGTGATGATGGTTTTTCGGTTTGTGTGCTTTGTTGATATTTACGCTCGGCCGCGCTTGCAATCGGGCAAAGGTGAATCAGTTTATCAAAGCATTTATCAATACGTGGTGCAGTTGAATCTACTATTAAAAAATCAACAGCGCCAACTTCAAAAGCAAAACTCGCAAAATGACCCGACTGGGCAATAATGACTAACTTAAGCTTTTTAGCGAGCTCCGTTAAATGCACTATTTGCATAGGGTCAGCCAGATTAGTTAGTTCGTAAAACAGTACGTTGTATTGATCTGTATCTATCTGATCTAACCTGTTTGCCTGAATAAAAGATTGAGATTCAAAGTGTCGGTGCTCTTGCACGCGCTTTGTTAAAAATGTTGCAAACTTAGTGTTACTAACAAAAGTTAATGCATGAAAAGAAGCGACCATTATTTTATATCTCTTGCTGTATATAATAATAAAGACCGTGCTTAGCGGAAAAACTGTTATGAAAAGTACAATATATTTATAAAATAATTGTGACGTACTGATTCATCCCATCAAACTAGCTATTCATACCAAAGATTACGCCTAATAAATAACGTACGTAGAGTGTTTAAATAAATCCCCTTACTGTAATCCGCGAAGTAACTATTTAGTTACAAAAATAACAATTCAGGGGAATTATATGACATTAACTAACAAAGGTAGCGCGCGATTATTTAAAAAATCGTCGTTAACAGTTGCGCTAAGCAGCGCGATACTTGCAAGCATTTCATTTCAAGGTGTGGCTGCAGAAGATGACGAAATTACTAAAATAGAACGTGTACAAGTTACAGGCTCTCGCATTCGTTCAGCTGAGGCGATGTCATCAGCGCCTATTCAAGTTGTAGATAGCACAGCAATCGACGCATCTGGTTCATTAAATATTCAAGATTTACTACTAGATAATCCAGCATTTGGTTCACCGGCAATCAGTCGTACTAACTCAAACTTTAGTACAGCTAGTGCAGGTGTTGCTACTGTTGATTTACGTAATTTAGGTTCTAACCGTACATTGGTATTAGTTAACGGTCGTCGTTATGTATCAGGTGTACCAGGTAGCTCTGCTGTCGATTTAAACACTATTCCGAGCCAATTTATTGAACGTGTTGAAATTATGACAGGTGGTGCTTCATCTGTTTATGGCTCTGACGCTGTTGCTGGTGTAGTTAACTTTGTTTTAAAAGATGACTTTGAAGGCGTTGAGTTTGATGGTCAGTACGGTGAATCGAGTGAAGGTGATGATGAGTCACGCCAATTTAACTTTACCTCAGGCTTATCAAGCTCAGATGGTAAAGGACACGCAATGTTTCACCTTGGTTACTCTGATCAAGGCGCTGTTTTCTCACGTGACCGTGATCGCTCAGCGGTAGACCAATTTTCAGGTATTTTCTTCGAAGATGATCCAGTAGCAAATCCAGGTTCTGTATTTGATGCAGTAAGCCCGTTTTTATCTTCATTTCCACCACAAGGTCGTTTTAGCGCTGGAGATGAAACATTTACGTTTAATGATGCAAACAACCTACAAAACTCATTTAGTACTAATGGCGGCGATGGCGTAGCTGCAAATGGTTTTAACCGAAGCGGTGTACGTACAATAGCAATACCTACAGAACGTTACTTATTTGCCTCAAATGGTAGCTACGAGTTAAGCGACAAGCATAGCTTTTTTTATGAAGGCACTTACGCTGCAACAACAACCGTTTCTGAATTAGAGCCATTTCCTTTTGCCTCTGACGACATTTATGCAAATGGCCAGGTACCAATTGAATTTAATGTAAACGGTGAGCTTTTACGTAACGCGTTTGTTCCAGACGATATATATAACGCAGCAACCGATACCGACGGTGATGGCGCACGAGATATCTTCTTTGCAAAACGTTTAAGTGATATCGGTAATCGTGGAGCACGAGCAGAGCGTGATACATTCCGTTTAGCACTTGGTTTTCAAGGTGAAATAGCCGATGGTTGGTTTTACGATACTTACTATGTATACGGTAAAACAAAAGAGCAACAAGTTTCAGGCGGTCTAGTTAATGTACAAAGCTTCCGTCAAGGTTTAGAAGCTGTGATCGATAGCCAAGATTTAGATGGTGATGGTATTACTGATGAGGCTATCTGTATCGATGCGACAGCACGTGGCTTTAATTGTGCACCAGTAGACATTTATGGTTTTAATTCGTTATCGCAAGGTGCTATTGATTTTGTAAGTGCACCTAGTTCGCTTTCAACGTCGGTTGAGCAAGAAATCATTGGTGGTAATATTTCAGGTGATTTATTTGATTTACCAGCAGGTACGGTAGGTATTGCAGCTGGTTTTGAATACCGCGAAGAATTTTCACGCAGTGAATTTGATGCACTACAGCAAGCAGGTCTTAATGCGGGTAATGCAATCCCAGCAACAGAAGGCTCGTTTGATGTAACTGAGTATTATGTAGAAGCAAATATCCCAGTGCTTGATTCTGTAACGATGAATGCAGCAGTTCGTTTATCTGATTATTCAACTGTAGGTAGCACTGAAAGTTGGAATGTGGGTGTTGATTGGGAAGTAATGGATAGCTTACGTTTACGTGCTACTCGTGCTCGTTCAACACGGGCTCCAAATATCGATGAACTATTTTCTCCGCCTTCACAAACTTTCCCAAGTGGCTTAAACGATCCATGTTTAGGTGTTACTAATAGTGGCGGTGGTGCTGCTGGTGATGCTTGTCGAACAGATGGTGGTGTTACAACTAATATCGCTTCAAATGGTGAGTTCACGCTTAACCAGTCTGACTTACAAGGCATTAGTGGCTTTAACCGTGGTAACCAAGATTTAAAAGAAGAAGTTGGTGACTCTGTAACAGTAGGTTTAGTATTTACACCAGAAAACCTAATATCAGGACTAGATATTACGCTTGATTACTTTGATATCGAAATTACAGATGCAATCGTATCAACACCTCGTCAGTTTATTCTTGACCAATGTTATGGCGGCGGCGATACAAGCTTTTGTGACTTTGTAACTCGTCGTAGTGCGCCATCAGGTAATAATAGTGCTGGTTCACTAGAATTTATCGACAGTGGTGTATCTAACAGTGGTGGTTTAGGTACAGAAGGTGTTGATTTAACACTAACGTACTCTGCTGATATTGGTCCTGGTGCGTTTAGAACTCGCCTTGCTTATACTTACCTAATCGATGGTTATAGCATCCCACTTCCAGGCGCTGATAAAGATGAGTTTGCTGGAGAAATTGGTGCATCAGAGCATAAAGCTAACTGGAACTTTGGTTATAAACTTAACGACTTTGATTTTAACTGGAGCTTAACTTACATTGGCGCTGCAGACTTTGATGATCAATTCTTAAGTGGTTTTGGTATTGCTCCAGGTGGAGTAGGGATTGGTTCAGTAACGTATCATGATGTTCAAGCAAGTTACCATATCAGCGATTCAACAGAGCTTTACGCTGGTGCAAGTAACTTATTTGATAAAGAGCCACCACGCATTTTATCGGGTGTGAGCGGTTCAAGTACTGGTACTGAAACTGATGCTGGTACGTACGACCCAATTGGTCAATCATTCTACATAGGTTTTAGAAGTAAATTCTAACCAACAATAACGACACTAATATAGTTACTTAATTAGTTACGTTCACAAAGCCTCAGTATCGCTGGGGCTTTTTTATTGGAAAAAATAATAAGAGCAGTAATGCTTATACATTGTTTATCCCAATATATGAGCATTGTGCCCACTTAAACCAAAAACAACGCCACTGGTAACAGGGGCGTTGTTTAGTATTGGGGGGAGACTAATATAGTAACCGAATCGCTTGATTATTTAACGATTTATCCCTATTTGTGGCCCTCTTCATTGAGGGCTTTTTTTTTGCTGGTTTAGTCTAAGTAAGCCTTTAGCATCCAAACCAATTTTTCTTGCTCTGAGATGTAATCGCTCATTAGTGAGGCTGTACCTTCATCGTCTGCATCACCAGCTTGGCTTAAAATATCACGCTGCATGTGAATTAATGTGCTGTAACCAGCAAGTAGGTTTTCTACGGCTGTAACGCCATCACTAATACCTTTAGCTTCTTTAATTTTACTTACTTCAAGGTAATCAGAAAATGCATGTAGAGGTGCGCCATCTAACGTTAAAATACGTTCTGCAACTTCATCTACTTTTAGAAGTAGTAAGTTATAAATTTCTTCAAACTTAACGTGTAGTTCAAAAAAGTTACGGCCTTTAATATTCCAGTGAAAGCCACGCGCGTTCATGTATTGAATCTGGTAGCTACTCAATAATGTATTGAGTGACTTTATGATGTCTTCGCTTTTTGCGCTTTTTGCGCTGTTTAGACCAATTGCGTTTACATGTGACATAACTTGCTCCTGAATAACCGTTTGTTTGTGAACTTGTGATAAGTATTACTAATTTCGATAAATTAGTAAAATCGTTTAAATATATCTAGTTAATAGTTTTAACCTATTAGCTGTTTTTGATACCTGTATTCACTTTAGACTATTAATAGAAATGGGACTGATTAATAAAAATACTACCCCTCAAAAATAAATAAAACCCAGAAGTATATAAATCATGATCTAAAACAAACTTTATTCAAGGTAATAACTTAGCTATTTTTTTATTGATGCAGGTCAAAAATCATCCACCCTAACGGCGCATAATAATGTTGTCGAAATAATTAGGAGAGATAACATGCATGCAAAAACAGCGAAACAAAATAAAGCAGAGTTAATCGTGGTAGGAATTGCAGTCATCGCATTTGTGCTTGGGCTAGTAGCGCACTTAGCAGGAGCAAGCTTTGCGAACTCAGATTTTTTTGGTTACATTGCGGCGCCCATTCCGCTGATACTGGCTGTGATATTTTTAATTAGTTATAAAATAGCAGCCAAAGCTGAGGATTAATCTTTCTCGTTTAAGCACTTTAAAATGTAATCGAGTACTTGGCGCGAGTAAATCATACTGGTATGGCTTAAATGAAACACTTTGTGTTCGGCCATACCTTTAAGTTTGGTTTCATCGAGTAGTACAGTGCCATCTGATTGACTACCCTTAACTATTAAAGGCATAAGCCCAATAGGTAAATCGCCCGCAATACTGTAAAGCTTAGCTTTAAAAGGCCAGTTACCATTTTTAGTTAATAAAAATTCCACGCTATTTTTTAAAAATGATTCAAACCCTTTTTGCTTCATTTTTTGCGCAATATGGCTGCCTTTATGTGGAGTACCCAGTGTAATTACCTTCGTAATATTCTGGCTAGCAGGAGAGTTTGCCTCTAGGTAAGCACGTGCAATAAGCCCTCCCATAGAATGACATACAAGCGCTGCAGGTTCGTTAGAAATACACTCATCAATTTGTGCAAATATAGTGTCGCGATGAGGGTCGAGCGTATTATAGGTAATGTTTAATACCGTCATCCCCGACTCTTCAAGGCGCGAACAAAGTGGGCGCATAACAAAGCCAGACATATACAAGCCATGTAAAACAATAACGTGTTTAACTTTCATATGCTC
The DNA here is from genome assembly GCF_015864505.1 of Pseudoalteromonas sp. SWYJ118. Taxonomy (NCBI): domain Bacteria; kingdom Pseudomonadati; phylum Pseudomonadota; class Gammaproteobacteria; order Alteromonadales; family Pseudoalteromonadaceae; genus Pseudoalteromonas; species Pseudoalteromonas sp. SWYJ118. The sequence goes on from NZ_JADYXC010000024.1 coordinate 37,036, forward strand.
CCTAATACCAATTTTATTAAAAACATGATCATTCTAGCGTATTAAATAACCCGCTACCTGCGTTAAAAATTATTTATATAGAACAACTATATGTCATAATTTTCGCCTTGCTATCGACTTATTTCCTTGTCGCTATAATAGATAACTAATTTAATGCAATTGGTATAATCTATCTTAGTTACATTAATTGCTGTGGTTTTATTTCAATGTTTGTTGTATCGGTATTTACCCATACTTCACCATCTTGAATGGTAATGGCGAGCTTAATTCCACGATCAACTAAAGCAGCAAGTGCTTGTGTTGCTGCATAATCAAGGCTAAAAATACTTAGATTTTTAAATTCATACAATTTAGGTTGGTGTTTTTGCCACCAAATTGCTTGATTGTTTTCACCGTAAGTATATAGCACCACTTTTTTAGATTTATTACAGGCTTTTTTAAGGCGTTTTTCATCTGGTAAGCCAAGCTCAACCCACAGCTCTATCTCTTCACTATAGCTTACATGCCAAAGTTCAGGTTCATCATCAGCGCTTAATCCTTTAGTAAATTCTAAACCATCACAGCTATTTAGCGCAAAAGCGAGTAAGCGAATCATCAACCGCTGATCGGTTTCTGATGGGTGTTGAGCCAAGGTTAAATTAAAATCTTGATAAACGTGGCGGTCCATATCGCTAAGCGATAACTGCACTTTCATAATGGTGGATTTAAGAGCCATAACAACTAATCTGAAAAAATTTGCGTCAGTATAGCGCAATTAAATGAATTGCCAGTTAAAATAGCGGTTAATTATACGTTAGGAGTTAAAAATGGCTATCCAGTGGTTCCCTGGGCATATGAATAAAGCCCGCAATGAAATTAAAGAAATAATGCCACAAATGGATGTGATCATTGAAGTGCTTGATGCGCGCATTCCCTACAGTAGTGAAAACCCGATGGTGGCAACCTTGCGTGAAGGTAAGCCGGTCATCAAAATTTTGAACAAAGCTGATTTAGCTGATCCTAAAATGACTCAAATCTGGAAAGATTATTTTGAGCAAGAAAATGGTGTTAAAGCGATTTCTTTTGGACATGATAAAGCAGCTGAAGTAAGTCGTATAAATGAGCTTTGTAAAAAGTTAGTGCCGCATAAAGTGGGTGCCGATAAGCAAATTAAAGCCATGATAATGGGTATTCCTAACGTGGGTAAATCTACGTTAATTAATGTACTGGCTGGACGTATAGTTGCAAAAACAGGTAATGAACCTGCGGTAACCAAAGCACAACAACGCATTAAGCTTGAAGACGGTATTATGCTTTACGATACGCCAGGTATGTTGTGGCCAAAAGTAGAAAACGAAAACTCAGGTTATCGCTTAGGCGCTACCGGTGCCATTCGTGATACGGCGCTTGAGTATGAAGAAGTAGCAAGTTACACCGCTGAGTACTTATTGCGTGCATACCCTGAGCTTTTAAAAGCGCGTTATAAAATAGACGAATTACCAGAAAGTGATTGGGAATTTGTTGAAATGGCGGGTAAAAAACGCGGCTGTATTCGTGGTGGTAACCAAATAGACACGTATAAAATGTCTGAAATACTAATCAACGAATTACGCGACGGTATTATTGGCCGTATTACTATGGAAACTCCGCAGATGCGTGAGGAAGAAGAAGTAATGGTTGCTGGTTTACGCGCCGCTGCAGAAGCTAAAAAAGCAGCTAAAGAAGAAGAGAAGCTTCAACGCCGGGCAAGAGCTCGTAAAAACCGTCGTTAATATTTAACCAGAGTTCAGGTTATTTAATTAAAGTGATTTAGTTTTATTAAATTACAGACATAAAAAAAGCCCGTAAGGGCTTTTTTAGTTTCATATCTACCGTCACCGATATGAGCAATGTAGCAAGTAAAATAGTAGGGCGGTTACTCATCATCAACATCAAGGGGCGTTGCGGTTCATAACAAGTAACCATAGCTGTTTACGTGCGCCACACGTTGTTTCAGGGTCGAGAAACAAATCAATTCATTCCTTAACAAGTGGTATGCAATCCGTCTTGTTGATATTGATTATCAGTTAGATCTAACTATCTGTCAACACCTAAATGCAAATAATTCTTATTATTGTGGCGCTTGTTTTTTATTCATATATAAATCGGCTAGTTAGCACTGCCATTTCATAAAAATGCTTATCTTGGCTGAACAATTAAGAATAAAAAATAGATGTTTAATACTTATTGAATAATTTGATATGAATTTTTATTATAAAAGTATTGATCTTTCAAAGTTAAAATAAATTCAAGCTAGGAATGATTTTATCGCCTTCCAAGACAGCGACTGCTTTGATATCAAATAAAATAGTCTCTTATAAAATCTTAACCCCCAAAGATCAACAGCCTTTAATTAGTAGCTAAAAATATTCGTACTTAATTGGATATTTTAAGCCACTAACGCACTTTATTTGCTGTTATACGTAAATTAATCTGCTCCACTAGTACTTTATCCTGCTTGTTTAGACGCCCTACAATGAGCAAGAAATCACTACCGTCAGTTTTTATTACTTTAATGCTTGTGTTATCAAGTTTGGTTTTACCGTAGGTGGTTTCTATTTTTTCTATGTCTTTAAAGTGACTAAGATCCGATTCAAGCCTGCCGTCATCGTTTTTGTAGTAACTAAAAATATAGTTCTCGGTTATTCCGTTACCGTCTTCTCGGTAATCAAATACTGCATCGCTATAAAAATAAAGTATTTCTTCGTTTTCAGGTGTTAGGCGATTACGTTTTAAAAAGTGTACTTGGTAAGACCATAAACTATCGCCTTTTATAATTGCGGCATTGGGTAAAATATTTACTTCTTGAAGTACGCCTAAAAATAATAGAGGTGCAAACGCAAGCGAGATTAAATACTGTCTAATTCGCCAGTACGAGTTGTAATGTAGGGCTTTACTTGTATCGGTTTGTTCAATGTAACTAACTAGAGGCAACCATAAAAATGGCATTATACAAATCACTATGGTTGCGTATTCGTCCATTCGATAAGCAAAGGCGCTGGCAAGTACCATTAGCCAGAGTGTTAAGGCAGTCCAGTTAGGCATTACTCTATTTTTGTTTAACTGTTGTTGGCTGTGCTCTGCAAGTGCGAGATACAAAGGGTAATACCATAAAAACGCAAATATACCTCGAGCAATAGGCATAATACTTGAGTTGTCGCGTTCTTTAATGGCTTTAAAGTTACGATAACTCCAATAATTAACAAATATGCCTAAACTTAAAATACTGTAAATAATAAACTTACTTACAGATACTGCATAAAATGGACTATCTTCAAATTTCACTTTTTTTGCTGACTCTAATCGCCAATCGGCGAAAAAGAATATGAGTACTAAAATATAGCCAGCCAACACATACTTAAGCCAGCTATAACCAAAGCTATCTAGCACATCAGCTGTTGTTTGAGGCGTTTCGGTCGTTTCCGCGTATTTTAGAATAGGGTAATGGGTTGCTGATATTAACTTTTTACGCTGTGCTAAATAATCATCTATTTGAGCGGCTTTAATATGATCTTGTTTTGCGTAATAGTCATAACTCAGTGTTAAAACATTATCATTAAATTCAGTAGTTGTTTTTAGGTTGAAGTAGTCGTTATCAATTTCTTGTTGATCGCTATCAAATCCCCAACCTTTTTCTGCAAAATGTAGTTTTATTGTGGTGTTAATTATATTGGGGTAGCCAAAGTAGAGTGGGTCGGTGCGATTTACCTGCTTTGGTTCGTAAACGCTATTTTGTATTTCATTCGCGTAAAAACTAGCTTCGTAGCCTTCGTCTGTTTTTTCCCAAAATTCACTAATTAAATACGATTCTTTGGTTATTAGTTTACCCTTTTGTTCTTGTTCACTAATAGTCATTGCTTCATTGATTGATAGATCCTTTAAAAAGCCTTGGTAATACTCGAAGTAAGATTTAGCAACGCTATTTAGACCACTGCTGGCTATATTGCTTCTTCGGTTAATAGCTTCAAATTCAGCATAAGTGTACTGGGTTTCAAAACGTGATGGCTCAGATACTTTTTCAGCAATAAAAAAGTTATCTTCTACAGATACATTTGTATGTACAGGTTTTTGCGCCATTGAAGTTAAAGTGGTTTCACCTTTATCAATAATTAGGGCATAGCCATAATTAGGCTGTGCTAAATATTCGAGAGTACCTCGTTGGTAGCTAACCGTAGGATCGAGCCAGTAGCGTTTTCCGTTTTGTTTAAGCGTAACAATTACGTGATTAAATACACTTGCAGAAGGTGGAAGTTCTTTTAAACGTTTGGTTTCCTCTGTATCAACTAGCGCAGGGAAGGCCTCTATATCCATCGCTTTTAATAACGAGATAAGCAGTACTGTTTTATCTTTGCAATCGCCATATCGTAGCGAAAGCGTTTCTGAAGCTGACGTTGGTTGATGCGAGTTAGTGCCCATTTCAAGCCCTAAATATCGAACTTCGTCTTGGCTAAAGCGCAGTGCTGCTGCAATTTTGTCTGATGTTTTTGTGTGTTTTGCTTTTATTTCTTCAGCTACATCCAAAATGCTGTTTGGGGTTTCTATGGCTGATTGATAAAGTGGATATGCCCAGTTAACTACCTGACCCCAATCGTCAAACTCAGAAAAGTAAACTTGTGTATATGGGTCGTACCACGTTGGGGTTTGAGAATTCTGCTCGAGTAAGGGTTCTTCAAAAAGAGTTATAGAATAATCTTTGCCATATTTGTTAAGCGTTTCTTGAATATCTGCTGTGCCGTTTATTGTATTAATATGTAAAGGCGTTTGTTTACCCCAAAGTACACGCATATTTTGTTGCACTACGGGTACCGACCAGTTTAGCGTGCGTCTTGTACTAAATTTATTAGCATATATAGGGTTGCTACCTGCCACTGTGTAGCTGTAATCAAGTATGTCGCCACTGCGCATATCATCAATAATAATGTTGAGTGATAAGCTACCATTATAAATACGATCAGCTAACTCAGATTCACCTTGTATAACCGTCATTCTCGCGCTGCCAAGCTTATCAATACGCTCATTATTTCTAATAATCGTTAAGCTGTTTAGTGTTAGCGACTCATAACTTGGATCAAAATCAAGATTAAGCTGGCTTATATAATCAACACCACTTTGATTTAAAGCTTTCATAACCAAACGCGTATAGCGTTGCTGTTTTTGTCTGCTCGGTATATAGGATTGGTTATCGAGTAACAAATAAAGTGTGCCGTCACGTACCTTGGTTATGTCGGAATGCTTGGGTTGCTCAATAATATGTGTATTAACCCAATTAGCTGGTTTATCTATTTTATATTGCTGCGCAAAAATACTATGAGAGGAAATTAATAAGGTAAGTGCAATTAGCCAAGAGCTGAGTCGAAGGAAGTTCCATTTCATTGTAGGGTCTTATAGTTGTTTTTATAAATACTATTGAAGGAATAATGTACCAAATTTAGGCTTTTTTGACAATGAGATGTTAATTGAATCCATCCACATATTTATATCTATAATTATGATAATGAATAAGTTCAGCTCAATTTAGCTTATTATTTATATGCATAGGTTATAAATACAATGAAAGCATAAAGGTATTTAATTATCTCTAAAAATAGCTTTGCTATTTGTCTTATTGCTCGGCACACATTTTACTTTGCAAAATACACTATGCTTTTATAAAGCACGCAACCACCGCATTTACCGCTCAGCAAATGGGTGACTTGGTCGGTGTTAGTCGCTCTACAGCACGCCGTTACTCGGAGTATTTGCTTGAATCAGTAAGTTAACAGCGGATCAAAGTTATGGCAGTATTGGCCGCCCTGAACGTTGCTATAAAATAGCGAAGTAACTTTTTGTACCTAAGGCTTAAATGTTAAATTCCATATATTTCAATGCCTTACGTTTTTTTTGTTATGTTTGATATTTAATAGATACTGACGATAAAAAAAATATGTTGAATTGATTGCATTTTAAGCGGCTTGTATGGTGATGTTCGCTTTAAGTGATGTTATACTCCTGCGGAATAATTTATCGACTTTATTAAGAGCAAAATTAATGGCAGATTTATCGAAGTACAGAAACATTGGTATTTTCGCGCACGTTGATGCGGGTAAGACCACGACTACTGAGCGTATCCTAAAGCTTACTGGTCAAATCCATAAAACTGGTGAGGTTCATGATGGTGAATCTACTACTGACTTCATGGAACAAGAAGCTGAGCGCGGTATTACTATTCAGTCTGCGGCTGTAAGCTGTTTCTGGAAAGATCACCGCTTTAACGTTATCGATACTCCTGGACACGTTGACTTCACAGTTGAAGTTTACCGTTCACTTAAAGTACTAGATGGCGGCATCGGTGTGTTCTGTGGTTCTGGTGGTGTTGAACCACAATCAGAAACTAACTGGCGTTATGCTAATGATTCAGAAGTTGCACGTATTATCTTCGTAAATAAATTAGACCGTATGGGTGCTGATTTTTACCGTGTAACTGAGCAAGTACGTAAAGTACTTGGCGCAACTCCACTAATCATGACTTTACCAATTGGTATTGAAGATGAGTTTGTTGGTGTTGTAGATGTTTTAACTAAAAAAGCATACGTTTGGGATGACACTGGTCTTCCTGAAAACTACGAAATCACAGACGTTCCTGCAGACATGGTAGATAAAACTGACGAGTATTATGAAATGCTTGTTGAAACTGCCCTTGAGCAAGACGATGCACTACTTGAAGCTTACATGGAAGGTGAAGCACCTTCTTTAGAAGACATCAAACGTTGTATCCGTAAAGGTACTCGTGACCTTGCTTTCTTCCCAACATACTGTGGTTCTGCGTTTAAGAACAAAGGTATGCAGCTTATTCTTGACGCTGTTGTTGATTACTTACCATGTCCTACAGAAGTTGATCCTCAACCTCTTATGGATGAAGAAGGTAACGAAAATGGCGAGTTCGCAGTAGTATCTACTGACGAGCCTTTCAAAGCGTTAGCATTCAAAATAATGGATGACCGTTTTGGTGCATTAACATTCGTACGTATTTACTCAGGTAAACTAAACAAGGGTGACACTATCCTTAACTCGTTTACTGGTAAAACTGAGCGTGTTGGCCGTATGGTTGAGATGCAAGCAGATGATCGTAACGAATTAACTAGCGCACAAGCTGGTGACATCATTGCTATCGTAGGCATGAAAAACGTGCAAACTGGTCACACATTATGTGATCCTAAGCACCCAGTAACACTTGAGCCAATGGTATTCCCAACTCCAGTAATCTCGATTGCTGTACAGCCTAAAGATAAAGGCGGTAATGAGAAAATGGGTGTTGCTATCGGTAAAATGGTTGCAGAAGATCCATCTTTCCAAGTTGAGACTGATGAAGATTCAGGCGAGACTATCCTTAAAGGTATGGGTGAGCTTCACTTAGATATCAAAGTAGATATTCTTAAGCGTACTTACGGCGTAGACCTTATTGTTGGTCAACCACAAGTTGCTTACCGTGAAACTATCACTAAAGAAATTGAAGATAGCTACACGCATAAGAAACAATCTGGTGGTTCTGGTCAGTTCGGTAAAATCGACTACCGCATCAAGCCAGGCGAAGTTGCTTCAGGTTTCACGTTTAAATCATCAGTTGTTGGTGGTAACGTACCTAAAGAATTCTGGCCTGCAGTTGAGAAAGGCTTCAAGTCAATGATGGGTACTGGTGTTCTAGCTGGCTTCCCTGTACTTGACGTTGAAATTGAACTTTTCGACGGTGGTTTCCATGCCGTGGATTCATCTGCAATCGCGTTCGAAATCGCTGCTAAAGGCGCTTTCCGTCAATCGATCCCTAAAGCGGGCGCACAACTTCTTGAGCCAATCATGAATGTTGACGTGTTCACTCCAGAAGATCACGTTGGTGACGTAATCGGTGACCTTAACCGTCGTCGTGGTATGATGAAAGACCAAGAAGCTGGTTTAACAGGCAGCCGTATTAAAGCTGACGTACCGTTATCAGAAATGTTCGGTTACATCGGTACACTACGTACAATGACATCTGGTCGTGGTCAGTTCTCTATGGAGTTCTCACACTACGCTGCATGTCCGCAAAACGTTGCTGATACAGTAATCGCTGCAGAAAAAGAGAAAAAAGCTGCTAAGTAATTAGCTCTTTAACTCTTTAAAAAAACCCGCACATGTTGCGGGTTTTTTATTGCCTATAATTTGGTTTTATTTTTTTAGTTGTTTATAACTACTTTTTATTATTAATTAGTCCTATGTTACTAATTAATAAAAAGGTACTAGAAAGCAATTTATTTACCTCAATTACTTAATTGGTTGGTTTATAAGAGGTTAATTGTAAAGTAAATGTAACTGTATGAATTTTAAGAACTTCTATTGATGCATCTATATACGTAATGTAGAATGCTAGCACTTTTAGACTAGAGCTCTAAAGTCAGATAAGGAAGTCTCCGCAGCAGAGACGTTTGCTATTAATTCTATATAAGACGTAACAATCATGAAATCTATTAAATTAGCACCAAACTGGTGGCTACAATTTACAAAATGCGTTTTAGCATTCAGCTTAATATTTTTAATTCATATTATATTTTCTGTGAACCTAAAAATTGTTTTTCTCACTGTAATGCCAGCTCTACTGATTATTACTACTTTTAATATTCTTCATCTTCGTTTTTTACATTGTTATAAAGCAGGCATTTGTTATACGCGTTTATGCACAAAGCGTTATATCAATAGCGAGGAAATTAGTTGCGTATCATTTAGTTCGTTTTTTCTTTTCACCATTTTTAAGGTGGAGTTAGATAATGGTAAAACGTTCCATTTTTATAACTGGCAACTTGATGATGAAACGCAATCAGCTATTTCTAAAATGTACTGCAATAAGTTAGCTAACAAAATTGAAAATATTAGCGATAAATGCAATGCTTGATCTTTAATTTAGATAGCAAAAAGGAGCGATTAATCGCTCCTTTTTTGTTTTTGTATTTTATAACGCGCTAATTAAACTTTTTTATAGCCTTAGCTTTTAGCGCTTTCATCTTTAGCCTGCGTGGCTTCTTAAAAGACTGGATAGGCATTGTTACCAACTGCTCTTGTGGTAGTGCCGGTATTGTTTGTGGATAAGCACCTTCCTTTGGTACCGAAATTTCTTTTAGATGTATTTTAAGTGCTTCTAGAGTTGAGTCGTTATCAACTTCACTAGGGCAAATAAATATACCTAACTTTCTTAGTTGTACACCGAGTTTAATGCTACTGGTATAACGGATAATCGGAGCGCCTAATACTAAGCCCAGCAATATAGGTGATAACCACCAAAAGAATACTGGCGTGAAGTAGTAAGCCGTACAACCCCATGCAATAGCCACAATAGTTGAGAATAACGTATAACCAAACGCCTCTTTCCACGGAACCATACGACCTTCGCGCGGTTGTGCATCCCACTTCACTTTTTTACCTAAAAACACACAAAGTACAAAGTAAGCATGAAATACCATCATTAATGGGGCAACAATAATAGCGAATACGGTTTCAATGATTGAACCTAGTATGAGCTTAAATGAACCACCAAAGCGTTTGTTTCTATGTATTAAGGTTACTATTATGCCCATTAGTTTAGGCATTAATAAAATAACAATAGTTAAATACAAGAGTGAATCAATCAGATCGGTTTTAGCTATTTGCCATGTAGGGAATAATTGATAAACACGGTTAAAGTACACATCACTATTTAATGCGCGCGTTACTGCATCAATAGTACTTAGCGCTAGCATTGAGAGCCAAATTAGTGATGAAATATAGGCTGTCGCACCGAGTAAAAAGTGTAGCTTACTCATTAATTTTAATTTTGATGATGATAGTAAACCTAAGTGCTGAATATTACCTTGCACCCAGCGTCTATCGCGTACAGCGTAGTCTAGAATGTTACTTGGTACTTCTTCATAGCTACCTTCAATATCTGATAGCAACAATACATCCCAACCAGCACTGTGAAGTAGTGAAGCTTCTACAAAGTCATGACTTAAAATTTCGCCGCCAAAAGGTGCATTACCTTTTAGTGTTGGCAAGCCACAGCACGTTATAAATGCTTCAACTCTAATGATTGCATTATGACCCCAGTAGTTGGCTTTATCAGTTTGCCAAAAAGCTGAGCCAGTAGCGAGCATTGGGCTATATAGCACTGACGCAAACTGTAAAAAACGGCCAAAAAAGGTATCTTGACGAACAGGGATCGGAATTGTTTGAATAAGACCGGCTTGTGGGTTGTTAAGCATACTTGTAGTGAGCTCAAGCATACATTTACCCGTCATTACGCTGTCTGCATCAAGCACAATCATATGGTCGTACTGGCTGCCCCAGCGTTCACAAAAGTCGGTTAGGTTACCAACTTTACGATGTTTGTTATCTTCTCGGCGACGATAAAAAACGTTTTTTGCTGTATCACCTAAACGTTCACACAATGCATGCCATGCACTTAGCTCATTTTTAGCTATTTCTGGGTCTTGCGTGTCACTTAATAAGTAAAAATCAAAGTTTGCAAGTTGACCTGTTTCTTTTAACGATTGCAGACTTACTTCAAAGCCCGCGATAACACGGTGAGTGTCTTCGTTATAAATAGGCATTACAACGGCGGTTTTTTGGGCGTTAATTGCCTCGTTATTAAACTCAATGGGTTTAATACGCTTTAGCGTAAGTGGGTCAATTCGCAATAGCTGTAATACAAAGCCGATTGTTCCACTACAAAAAGCCGTTACAATCCACGCAAAGGTGATTGAAAATAATACAAGTAAAGCATACTCAAGCAATGTCATACCGTTTGAGTTTAAAATTTCAAACATGATAGATATGCCGTAACCTGATGTGCCAAGTGCCGCAATAGCAAATAGCCATACTCTTAGTGTTTTGAATGGCATTGGAGTGCCCTTACCTTTATTACTTGATGTCATTTGGGTACCAAACATAACTCCATACCTCGCTAATTTCTTTATCACGTAGTTTTAACGATAAACGCATATCAACGGGTTGATCGTCCTGTGGTGCAATTTTAAAGGCGACACGCCATCCACGTGAATCAGGTAGTTTTTGTACGTTTACATCGGTTACTTCGCCCGTTGTAAGTTGAATGTCGGCATCGAGTTTTAATTGATCAGAAAGTTGATTTATTTCTGGACCTGTAAAATCAACAGTAAATTGACGATGACTTTTTGGTGGTGGGTTGTCTTCACCTGGTAAAGCGGCGCTACCGATCCTTGTGCGCAGTACTCTCGCTTTCTCGTGCTGAGTTAAAACTGCATTAAAGGTCGTCATTTTGTAGCTTAGCTTTAGCGAATCACCGGCTTTCATTGGCTTTTCTGGTACCCAGTAACTTACGATATTGTCGTTAGTTTCTGTATCAGTAGGTATTTCTACAAGCTCTACACGGCCATTTCCCCATTCACCTTGTGGTTCAATCCATAGGCTAGGGCGGTTGTGATAATGTGCTTCGGTATCTAGATAATTATTAAAATCTCGGTCGCGCTGTGCTAAACCAAAACCTTTAGGGTTATTATATGAAAATGATGTAACACTCAGTTGTGAAGGATTGTTAAGCGGACGCCATACCCATTTATCATCGGCAGATTGCGTTAGTAAGCCATCTGAGTCATGAACTTCAGGGCGGTAATCGTCAAAAAATTTGGTGCTGTTTTCGCCGTGATAAAACATACTTGTTAGTGGCGCTACGCCGAGCTTTTTAATATCTTTACGCGCAAAAATTTGCATATCTACATCAACAAGCATGTTTGTTGTTGGATCAACATTAAACTTATAGGCACCAGATATAGATGGGCTATCAAGTAATGCAAAAATAGTAATACTTGTTTGCTCAGCTTTTGGCTTAACTAACCAAAATTCTTTAAACACTGGGAACTCTTCACCTGAATTTTCAGCGGTATCTATTGCTAAACCACGGGCAGACAAACCATAAACTTGATTAGGACCGACTACTCTAAAGTACGATGCCCCCTGAAATACCATTACTTCATCTTTATATTCATTAGTATTTAACGGGTAATGTAAACGAAATCCTGCATGGCCTAATTGAGTGCCCGCTACACTTTTAGCTATTTCTTCTTGAAGTGGCGCTGCAGTTCCATCGTATTGATAAAAATCGGTGCTAAAAGGCAAGCGACTACGTTTAGAATCGCTATCAACTGTATTTATAGTGACAGGTGTTTTGTATAAAAACCCCGGATGGAATAATTGCAGTTCGTAAAGACCTTCATCTTTCCAAACCGCTTTGTCCTTTTTAAAGCGAATTGAACGGTAATCTTGATAATCAATATTATTTAATGCTTCAAGCTCGATGTTTTTAGGCGCCACGTATTCTTCACTTGCTAACTTTTTAGCGCGAGCGCTAATTACGTCAAATAAGCTACTTTGTGGGATTGCTACATCAACTGTTGCAGCAATCGCTTGGTTGCTATTGCCCCAAGTCGAAAAAATAATAAGTAGACCCAGTAGTGGTGCTGACTTTTTTTGCCATTTAGGCAGGTTTTGGGTTAATTGTTTCATTCTCATTCCTTTATAAAAACACGACTTATTTTTACGTTCAGGGTAAATATTGATTTTATTTTGTAAGTATCTTCTAAATAACTTAGAGCAAAATTTAAACCTTAATAAAAATTCATATTTTTCAATAGGTAATATTTATATACATAATTCACTGAGGTTTTGTTGTGTAAAATTCACTCAAATGTATGTAGTTGTTACTGATTAATTACTAGAAGATTCACAGATCGTCTAAACATATTACGGGGGGTTTAATGAAGCTTGTCTGAATTACATTTGTATAAAATAAAAAAGCCGCAAGAGCGGCTTTTAAATGTTTAGATCTAACTTAGTTATTTCTTTTTAAATCGACGCACTATTGATAGTGGTGCTAAAAGAAGTGATAACCATAATAATGAACCTGCATCATTATCATCATCTGAGCGTAAGTTATTTACTTTCACGGCTACTTTTTCAACGTTAGATAAGTTACCCACGCTATCCTGAGCTTGCACTGTTAAAGTAATACGATTTTCAAATTCGTAATCAATCTCTCCAGCAACAATTAGCTGCCCCTGATTGTTAATAGAAACGCTGTCATTATCTGATGTAATAAATTTAACAACTGGTGATTCATCGGCATTTGGATCACTAAAATCGAGTGTGCCGATAATTGTTCCAATTGCGCTGTTTTCATCGACTGCAAAAACTTGATCAGCTTTAATAACTGGCGTTTGTTCTTCAGGTGTTAAAGTGATTTCAGATTTAATATCAATAATTACAGGGTCGTGATCTGATGCGCGGTATGCACTTTCAGAGTACAAACTAGATTGTTGACCTTCGCTTTTAAACTCTACATTGTAATCAAGAGAAATAGGTTCATCTGCGTTGATGTGCCAATCTGTTGCTGCGACAATTTTGCTAAGTAGTGATTGGGTAGCTACTGCATGATCTAAACTACCTGCGCGACCAGAAAAACTGTAAGAATAACCAAGCGTATCACCATCAATTTCTGCAACTACATTTTTGTAGCCTTTATCAGCAAATGCACGTATAGGATCTTCCATTGCGTAAGCATTCATATCGCCGACTAAAATAGTATCTTCGTCGTCAACACCGGTTGGTTTGCTATCAAGCCAATTTGCGAATGCATTAGCACCTTCTGTGCGTATTTCATTCCAACAGCCTTGTCCATCACCTGAATCTGCATTGTTTCCAGAAGCACTACCACAGCTTTTAGATTTAAGGTGTGACACAGCAACAGTAAATACTTCATCAGTTTCTAATGATTTAAAGCTTTGTGCAATTGGAGCACGGTTACTAAAATCAAATGGAGCCTCAGTCGTAATAGCAGCAGTACCTACTTCTTCTACTTTGTTAGCACGATAGATAAGTGCGGTAGTAATTGCATCGGTACCAATTTGATCTACGTTAAAATCAACAAATGCATAGTTGTTAGCACTATCAGCGTCATTTAATGCATCTACTAAGCTTGCAATTGCACTAAATTCGCCAAAACCATCATTTTCAATTTCCATTAAACCAACAACATCGGCCTGGATAGCGCTAATGGCACTTACAATTTTAGCTTCTTGGCGAGTAAATTCAGCTTCTGAATCTGCACCTCGGGCTGTAGGGAACCCTCCGCCTTGGCCATCACCATTAAAGTAATTAAGTACGTTAAAGCTAGCTACACGTAAATCTGCTTCAGCATTAAGTTCAGGCGCATTTTCACGTGCATTTGTTGCAATAAACGAAGGTGCTACAGTTGGGTGGATTCTGTAAAGGCTAAAGCTATAAGCAAGTGCCCCCGTAACCGTATTAACTGTATCGCCAGTACGTAATGTATTTTCTGCTGATAAACCTGGAGTTGGGTAGGCTGTAGGGTCTAAGTTTTGTACTGTAGAGCCATCATCTAGTAAAATCTTTTTAAGTAGATTTTCAGTTTCAACTGCATTAGCTGCATCTCCAGGTAATGCAACTTGGGTACCTTGATACAAGCGTTCTGTTGCTAATTCAACTTCACCATATCGACCAAGGCCAAAGTTATTAGTTACTACTAATGGTTGTTCTAATGTAACTAACATACCTTCAAAAGCTTCTAAATCAGTTGCATCAGCTAAAGGTAAAGTGATTTTTGTAGCTGCTACAGCTAAACCTGTATTACAAACTGCTACTTGGCTTACGCTGCCAATTTGTGTTGCATCAAAATACTCTTCAACAGTACCTTGTACGCGCACATGGTCACCAACATTTACATCAGTATCTGCAAAATAAACAAATACACCTTCAGAGGTTAGTGGGTTGGCATCTATGTCAGCAGCAAGTGAGCTAACAAAAAAGCCTTTTAATTGATCATCATCTTGGAAGTCTGCGGTTACAATACCCTCAAATTCTACTAAAGTATCAACAAGCGGGCTTGCAGAGCCATCACCTTGAATAGCGTTAATTAGTACTTTTTCTGCGCCACAAACAAGTGGAACAAGTGGTTCTGGCTCAGGCTCTGGTTCAGGTGTTGTTCCACCATTACCTGCGTGCGAACCTAAGCCATCAAAATCATCTTTTTCAAACTGTACCCATTCTTCACTTGGGTTAAATGCTGCATCTGGTGTTGTTCTACCTGCAGTAATGCTGTCTTTACGACGAAGTGTTTTATCTTGTGTTTGTACTGCGCCTTCAGACCAAAAAGAACCGGGATCTACACCGCGTTGTCCAAAGCTATCTACTACAGAACTACCTTGCATTAGGACTAATGCATCATCACCATTAAAATTAGCAACACCATGTTCTAAATCTGCTTTTTCTTTTAGTGCATCATTTGAACTTGAATTAACAATAACAAAGGTGCTGTTAGCTGCTAAAGTACCAGACAAATCAAGAGTTGATTGAATTGTAGTTTTGCCATTTACATATAAATTTAATGAGTATTGATCAAGAGTTAGTGGAGATGACGAGTTATTATAAAGCTCAATTGCTTTATTATTACTGCTTCCTTCAATATATTCAGAAATGATTAGAGCAGCGGATGCTGGTGCACTGAGACTTGCTATAACAAGTGCGAGTGGTGTTATTTTTGTTTTAAACATTTTTTTATTATTCCCGTGTATTAATCCCAAAATGGGACACCAGTTTAGAGAATAAATATGACGAAAATAATACAAAAATGTAAACAGATGTAAATAAAAGGCGGTTTAGCCGCCTTTTTATAAAAACCTTACTTTTTAGCTAGGTATTGTGCGGCTTGCTTAGCAAAATAGGTCAATATTCCATCAGCGCCTGCACGCTTAAATGCAAGTAAAGACTCCATTATAGTAGCTTCCTCACTTAACCAACCGTTATCAATAGCTGCTTTGTGCATTGCATACTCGCCACTTACCTGATATGCGAAAGTAGGTACACCAAACTCGTCTTTAACACGACGTACAATATCTAAATAAGGCATGCCAGGCTTAACCATGACCATATCAGCGCCTTCTTGTAAGTCTAATGCGACTTCACGTATTGCTTCATCAGAGTTTGCTGGGTCCATTTGGTAGGTTTTTTTATCGGCACCTTTTAAGTTCCCAGCAGAACCTATTGCGTCTCTAAATGGGCCATAGTAGCTAGATGCATATTTAGCTGAGTAGGCCATAATACGGGTATGTACAAACCCATCAGCTTCAAGTGCTTCACGAATTGCAGCAATACGGCCATCCATCATGTCCGAAGGGGCAATTACATCAGCGCCCGCTTCTGCATGCGAGAGTGCTTGTTTAACTAAAATTTCGGTGGTTACGTCGTTTATTACATAGCCTGTGTCATCAATAATGCCGTCTTGACCGTGCGTCGTGAATGGATCAAGTGCACCATCAGTAATTACACCCAACTCAGGAAAGGCTTCTTTTAAAGCGCGAACAGTGCGTTGCACTAAGCCATCGTCATTATATGCTTCTTCGGCAAATAGTGATTTTTTGTCCGCAGGGGTTACCGGAAAAATAGCAACGGCAGGTACGCCAAGATCAACAAGTTCTTTTGCCTCAAGTAATAGTAAATCTATCGATAGACGTTCAATACCAGGCATTGATTCAATTGCTTCGCGACGATTTTTACCTTCTAGTACAAATACAGGGTAAATTAAATCGTTTACGCTAAGTTGGTTTTCGGCCATTAAGCGGCGAGAAAAGTCGCTGCGGCGCATTCTGCGCATGCGAGTATACGGGAAAAGGTCTAATCCTGATTGGGCCATATTAATATGCTCCTACTGTGGTAATGGAAAAGTGATTACTTGATTACGGCCATGTTGCTTTGCGTAATAAAGTGCTTTGTCGGCGCACTCAGTAAAAATTTGAGGGCTGCTAACATCATCAGCAATGCTGGTGTATACACCAGCGCTAATTGTAAATTGAATATCATTATTGGCAACCGTTACTGTACTGGCTGAGATAGCTGCTCGTATTTTTTCAGCTATGTCTTGTGCACCTTCGCTGGGGGTATTAGGTAATAGCACCACAAACTCTTCACCGCCATAACGAGCAACTTCATCGAGTGGTCGCTTTAAATGATCTTTTATAAGGTCAGATACAGCTTTAATAACTTGATCGCCAATTATGTGTCCGTATGTATCGTTAATGCTTTTGAATCGGTCTATATCAAGCATAACAATACTAAGCGGCGTTTGTTCTCGGCGAGACCGACGAATCTCCATTATTAGCTTTTTATCAAAAAAGCGTCTGTTTTTTATTCCGGTTAAAGCGTCTTCGGTATTGAGTAACTCAAGTGAGCGGTTTTTTTCTTCAAGTTCTCTGAGTGTAACTTGTAATTCAAAGGTGCGTTCGTCGACTTGTGATTCGAGTTCTTGGCGTGTTTTTTCTTGTAACTTTAAGCGCTCTTTAAGTAGCGTATCTTGAGCTGCATTTTCAGCAATCAAGGTTTGCTGAGCAATTACTTCTTCATCACGTTGCAAAATAAATAACTTCATTACACTGTAGCATAGACAAAATGTGCAGCTAAAAAAGCATGTAAATACAAATGCTAATGTACTTCTGTCAAAGGCGTATAACCCTATTACTGCAACAATAAAATAAAGCATCACCACCAAGAAAAAAACTAATACGAGCAGTAGCGCTTTATTAGGTTTAGAAGGTGATAAACGTATGCACATAAGTGTAGTTGCAATATAAAAGCCTAAAACGATTGGGATAGTAGTTAAGCAAAATAGTGTCACTATATGGGTTGGAAATAGCCAAATAAACAATAACGAGACACCTAATGCATTAACTATCACTTTTTGAACCGTTAGTAAAAAAGAGGGCTTTGGATGGCAAATTTGCTTTTGTAAAGGCAAAAACATTAAAGCAATAAGCATAAGTAATATAGGGATCATAACTTGCTGTAACACTGGCAAATTAGGGTGAATATATTTCAGGCCAAAGCCACAAATGTAGGCTAATAAGCTACCTAATGTGAGGGTAATTAAACCAGCATAAACAAAATAACGTTTACGTGAAAAACTATATAAAACTAAGCAACTCACGCCTAAAGAAAATATAAAACCAATCAATAAGCCATAGAGTAAATTAAGTTTACCTTTATGTGCCAAATAAGCTTCTGGTTGCCACAGCGTTAAAGGGACTCGCAAGCCGGAGCTATTCGTCACTCTCATAATAATAATGGTTTCGCTATTTGCAGGGCTAATTAGTTTAACTAATAAAGATTCACTCTTAATCGCACGTTTATTAAGGGGGTATCCATCGCCAATTTGGGTGTGAGAAATTAATTGCGAGTTATGTAACTGATATACTTGAACGTCGTTTAGCAGAGGGTTGTTTAGTGACAACAGTTGTTCGGTATCATAACTAAGCGTGTTTTTTATTTTAAATTTCATCCATACAGAACGCTGCTCAAGACCTAGGTTAAGAGGTTTACCTGTGTTTTTTTGCCACTGTATATGGCTACTTTGTTGTGCATCTAATAGCGAAGTTGGTTCAAAAGAGTAATGCAGGTTATTAATGTCTTGGGAGTTAAAATCATGTTTTATTATTACAGGGCTTGCGAAAGAGCAAAAAGTGCAAAGAAGCATCAATAAACTTAGTAATGCTTTTGCGCACGCCATTAGCAGCTCTTTAAACCAAAAACATTGTAAAAGTTTTCTGTAGTTTTGTGGGCCACAACTTCTTCATCTATTTGATAAAGTTGTGCAACCGTTTGACAGATATAAGGAAGCAGAGCGGGTTCATTTTTACGCGATTTAGGTTTTGGCTTAACTGTTCGTGGAATTAAAAATGGTGCATCAGTTTCTATTAATAATCGATCTAGAGGAATGCTAGGCACTAGTTGTTGTAAATCTTTACCACGCCTTTCATCACATACCCAACCCGTTATACCAATATACAGACCTAAATCTAAATATTGCTTTAGAGCTGCTGAGTTACCCGTAAAGCAGTGGAGTACACCGCGAATATTAAACTCTTTTAAAATACTTAGCATGTCGTCACTTGCATCACGTTCATGTAAGTAAACAGGTAAATCTAATTTTTCGGCAAGTGCTAGGTGGCGTCTAAAAACACTACGCTGTACATCGCGAGGCGAAAAGTCACGGTTATAATCAAGGCCGCATTCACCAATCGCTATGACTTGCTTATTGTTTGCAAGTGCAGTTAATTGTGCTTCTAATTCATTCGTCGCCGATTTAGCATCATGTGGGTGGACACCCGCCGTAGAATATTGGAGATATTTTATCGCAAGTTCAAGTGATTGCTGACTACTCGCAATATCACAACCTATAATAAGCATATTTGTAACACCGGCTTCGCTTGCACGGGTAATTACATCATAATGCTGGTCATCAAATTGATGATTAGTTAAGTTAACTCCAGCATCAATTAACGTATATGACATTATTTAGTACGTTTAACGCGAATAGAGCGGTTTTTACCGTCTTGTTTCAGTAAAAAGGAGTTGAATGCACCGCGGCTGATTACAATTGTATCGTTTTCTTTTAAACGCATGCTGTCAGAGCCAATTTGACGCCATTGTTGGCCGTTATCTAGCGAAATAATTAACTCGCCATAAGCTGCTTCTTTCACTGAAGTAACCATAGCTTTAATTTCAGTCTCTTTTTCTACCTGTGATTCTTTGTGCTCTAAGCCAAAATCGTCAGTTTTTGCCTTTGCTTGCATTGGTGCAGCAGCTACGGCTTGAGGTACATTGTTAGCCGTTGGTGGAGTGAGTGTTTTTGTTATTGTTGGCTTTGTTAGTGATTTACCAGCAATTGTATTGTCATAGCAAAGTAATCGGTTAAAGTCATTTTCAATAAAGCTACATGCTTGCAGGGCCTGAGTATTAAATTCAGTTTGCGCAGCAAAAGTTGGGGCACTTAATAAAACCAATAGTGAGAGTAGTTGTTTTTTCATTTTATTCCTCAGATTCTTTTTGTGGTTTGGCGGTATAAAATTTTGCTAAAATTAAACCTAGTTCAAACAAAAGAAGCATCGGAAATGCTAATAATGTTTGTGATAAAACATCAGGCGGTGTTAAAAACATTGCCACTACAAATACACCCACCACGATATAAGGGCGCTTTTCTTTTAAGCTTTTTGTTGTTGTTGCGCCACTCCAGCATAGCAGCATAATAGCTACTGGAATTTCGAAAGCGACACCAAATGCAAAAAATAGTTTTAATACGAACCCTAGATAGCTAGCGATATCGGGTGCGAGAGTCATCATCTCAGGACCTGTGCTTGTAAAAAAACCTAATATAATTGGTAGTACTGCAAAATAACAAAAAGCGATACCACCATAAAACAAGACAACGCTTGAGATTAGTATAGGTATTAGCATTTTTTTTTCATTTTGGTACAAGCCAGGAGCTATAAACCCCCAAATTTGATGAAGTATCCATGGAGTAGATAATAAAGCTGCAACAAAAAAAGTAAGCATCATAGGGACTATAAAAGGGTCACTCACATTTATAGCTATCATGGTCGCGCCATTAGGTAAATGAACCACTAATGGTGCAGCTATAAGTTCGTAAATATCATCTTTAAAATAAAACAGTGCGATAAAAAATAATAAAATGCTCAATAGTGCTTTTATTAGTCGATCACGTAACTCAATTAAATGAGATACAAACCCCGATTTTACTTCCTCAACCATTATTTTTTATACCATGTAGTAAGTTGACCACAAAGTGAGAGATAAACTTCACTTTTTTTCATCAAGTTGTTGGCTATTTGATGTATCCGGTTGTTGTTTCTTGTAGCTGTGAGTAACTGACTCAGCCGCTTTTTGTAGCTCTGTTAATGAGCTTTGTAGCTCAGGGCTTAAATCTTTTAGTTCTTGTTGTTCTGCTTTTTTAAGGTTTTCGTGAAGTTCATGAATACGCAGTTCTTCACTTACTTCTGCTTTTACCGAGTTGGCAACCGACTTAGCGGTTTTAACCCATTTACTAACGGTTCTAATAGCAACAGGTAAGCGCTCAGGGCCGAGTACCACTAAGCCAACAATAAAAACTACAACAAGTTCCCACATACCCATACTTATTAAACCTTATTGTTATCTTTGGTTTTTTCAGTATTGATTGAGTCGCCAACGGTGCTTTTTTCTGATTGTTGAATTTGCTCTGATTTTTCTTGCTCGTTAGCTTGATCATCCGACATTGCTTTTTTGAAGCCTTTAACAGCGCCCCCAATATCACCACCCATACCGCGTAGTTTTTTTGTGCCAAAAAGCAAAACTATGATCGCCAAAACAATTAATAATTGCCAAATACTAATACCACCAAAACCCATGGTTTTCTCCAATATATAAAATGGTTAAATGTCTATTTTAAATACTAATTATACGCCAAATAGCGTAAATAGCACTCAGTTTATGCGCTGCGCCATGCTGCTATAAAGCTAATAACAGATAAGCCTATTGCAATACTTGCAGCTACTAAATCGTACTGTAAATAACAAAGTGTTGCCATGATCATTGTAGCACTACCAAATAAACCTAAAATTAAAGGTTTATGAGATACCTTTTGTTCTTGAGGTTGATGAGCGTGTGGTGCACGTTTTAAATTTTTGTAAATTAGATCGGGTAGCTCGGGCATTTTTTCAGCCCAAAATGGTAAGTTAGCATACATTTGTTTCAATATAGATAACGGGCCGACTTGTTGCTTTACCCAATCTTCTAAAAAGGGTTTGGCTGTTTTCCATAAGTCGAGTTGCGGATACAGCTGACGTCCTAATCCCTCAACGTATAATAAGGTTTTTTGTAGTAGGACTAACTGTGGTTGTACCTGCATGTTAAAACGACGTGCGGTATTAAATAAATTTACGAGCACGTGACCAAATGAAATTTCAGCAAGGGGCTTATTAAATATAGGCTCGCATACGGTACGAATCGCAAATTCAAATTCTTCAATGCTAGTATCGTGTGGTATCCAGCCAGAATCAACATGCAACTGTGCTACTTGGCGGTAATCGCGATTAAAAAAGGCAATGAAGTTTTCGGCTAAGTAGCGTTTGTCTTCTTTACTTAAAGTACCAACAATACCGCAATCAATACCGATATACATTGGATTTTCAGGATGCTCGCGAGAAACAAATATATTGCCTGGGTGCATATCGGCATGAAAAAAGCTGTCCCTAAACACTTGCGTAAAAAATACCTCTACGCCGCGTTCAGCCAATAACTTCATATTGGTGTTTTGCGCCATAAGCGCATCTTTATCAGATACAGGTATACCGTAAATACGCTCCATTACGAGGATATTACTGCGGCTGTAATCACTATACACTGCAGGTATATACAATGACTCAGAACCTTCAAAGTTACGCTTTAGCTGTATGCCATTGGCACCTTCTCGCATTAAATCGAGTTCATCAAGAAGCGTTTTTTTATACTCCTTAACAACTTCGACAGGACGAAGACGTTTTGATTCGTTGTGTACCTTAGCGAGGACTTTGGCAAGTTTTTCCATTAACGCCAAGTCTGCATTAATTTGCTCGTGAATATTTGGTCGAATGACTTTAATTACGACATCTTGCTCAATGCTGTGTTCATCAATCAGCTTTGCTGTATGTACTTGTGCTATTGATGCTGACGCTAATGGTGTTTGTGAAAACTCACTAAACAATTCGCTTATGTCGTTAATTTCGAGTGCTTTTTCAATTATTTTTTGGGCTAGCTCACCTTCAAAAGGTTCCACTTGGTCTTGTAAAAATGCCAGCTCTAAAGCGATATCATGTGGGAGTAAATCACGACGGGTTGAGAGCATTTGACCAAATTTAATCCAAACAGGGCCAAGCTCTTGCAGTGCTAAACGTAAGCGTAAACCATGAGATTTTTCTTTGTGTTGATTACGTAGCCAAAATAAACTGCCGCGAGCTACTTTACCAAACCAAGGGATCTTATGTTTTGGAATTAGTTCGTCTAGCCCATAGCTAAGTAACGTTTTGGTGATGTTATATAAACGTGCAGTCGACACAAAAAATCCTTAGCGGGTGTTTGAAGGTGAAAAAGAGTTTAACAAGGTATTTATACGCTGCTCAACAGCAGCGACTTGGCCTTTGAGTTCTCTATTTTTTTGTTTAAATTGCTCAAGTTCTAATGGGTGAATAGTAATTGCGAGCTCATCTTGGCATAAACTTGTAAGCATTGTACTTATTTTAGTGTTGGTTTTGCTGCTCTTTTGTTTTAGTTTTTTTAAGTGCAGATATAACTGCTGAGCGGGGGTATCACCAATGTATCTAGAGAGCTGTTCAGGCCAATCAATATCAATGCCTGAAAACGCATTGCTATAAGTTTGCGCAATATTTAAGTCGCCTTGCAAGTCGAGCTTATCTTGGCGAATTAATTGGGTAAGCATTGCTGGGTTTTTGAGCGCTAAAAGCGTACCTATGTCGGCGCTGATCATACAATCTGCGTTTTCATTGCTTTGGGCACTATATAAGTGTAATTGCTCAGCGCTATAAACAAGTTGGATGCTTTGTTGCCAGTCTCTTACTTCAACCACTAAGCGCTGATGTTTAACGGCGCTTAGCTTTTGAGATAATTGTGGGTCAAGGCTAAGTGCTTGATTTAGTACACGCTCAATAAGCGAAAGTACAAAATTAGGTAACATAAAAAATTCAGATGGCATTGCATCATTATTATTTTTTGTTATTTTCTCAAGCGCCATAACTGCTAGCCTTAATATTTAAAACCACGGTGCAGCGCAACAATTCCGCCTGTGAGGTTTTGGTATGTTGTTTGCTCAAAGCCTGCATCTTCCATCATCGCTTTTAGCGTGTCTTGATCTGGATGCATACGAATAGATTCAGCTAAATACTTATACGATTCACTGTCGTTAGCAACTAGCTTACCCATTGTAGGCAATAAATTAAATGAGTAAAAATCGTAAGCTTTACTAAGTACGTCATGTTCTGGTTTTGAAAACTCTAAAACAAGTAAACGACCACCTGGCTTTAAAATGCGGTACATAGAGCGTAATGCTTTGTCTTTATCGGTGACGTTACGTAAGCCAAAGGCAATAGTGATCACATCAAAGCTATTATCTGGGAACGGCAGCATTTCTGCATTCATTTGTACGTAGTCGATATTGCCCACTAATCCAAGATTATGCAGTTTTTCACGACCAACTTTAAGCATAGATGAGTTTATATCACCCAAAACAACTTGACCCGTTTCGCCCACTAATTGGCTAAACTTTGCCGTTAAGTCGCCAGTGCCGCCGGCTAAATCGAGTACATGATGGCCTTTACGAACACCTGAGCTTGCAATAGTTTGACGTTTCCATAAACGATGCACCCCAAAAGACATTAAATCATTCATTACATCGTATTTTGCAGCTACTGAGTGAAATACATCAGCAACCATAGAAGCTTTATCGTTCTCGGCTACTGTTTTATAACCAAAATGCGTGGTCTTTTGTTCGGTTTCGTTCATGATTAATCTCTATCGTGACAATAGAGGTTAGTGTACTTTATTGTACACAGTAGGTGCAATTTGAATATGATTTATCAGGTAATTTATTGCCCTGCAGTGTAACTACTTTGACCTAATGAACGTGCTTTAAAAGCCGCATGAGATGCTTTTTTTGCTAACTGATTAAAATCATCTTCTTGTTGATGCTGAGCAATTCCTAGTGATAAGCCAATACTTGGTAGCTTGATACCTGTTTTTGAACTAACAAAGCGTAGCTTTTCGACCCCATTTCGTACTTTTTCGGCAATAACATTAGCTGTATCTGGGTCTATGTCGGCGAGGAGAACAGTAAATTGATCTTTTGCTGTGCGACCAGGTAAGCCACTTTGAAAAACATATTTTTGCACTTGCTTAGCGACTTTACTCAAAATGACTTCACCAATAATATCACCATAATTTTTAGTAAAGTGATCAAGGTTGTCTATTTGAATCGCTATTGCGCAAATAGATTTTTGTTGATTAGTCCACACTTGGGTTTGTTGCGTTAAATAATGGCGCTTATAAAGCCCTGTTTGGCTATCAATAATATGCTGTTTACGAAGTTGAGTTAGCTGCTTTTGTGTTTTTTCGTGTAGTTGTTTGGCTTTGCTTAGTTCTTGCTTAAATTGCTTATGTTGGTTGAGTAATTCGGCGGTTTGATTATGAAGAACTTCAAGCGCTTGACGGCTTTGTTCTATGTTGTTCTCATCTAGCGAATGTACGCATTCGCTCACTTGACCCGCAAAGCGAATTATTTGCTTTTCAGTAGCTTGAGAATTTTGAGAAAGTGAGTTTATAACACCATCAACATTTTGAATCATGTTGACTTGCGCTTTGTGGCCAGTATTTAAAAACTCAGAATGTAGTTGTTCAATTAAAACGCTATCTATATTGTCTTCAACAGCGATAGCACGGTCTAAAGCTTTATTTAGCTTGAGATTAGTTTGACTGGTATAAGCATAAATAACTTGATAATTCAGCGGCGTAGGTGGGAGCGTATAGCGCTCTAAAAAAACACACACTTTGGTCATTTTTTCTTGTGCAATAGCCATGGAATCATGGAACATCATTTTAAATACCAACTAAGTACGCATAAGTGCAAATTTTAAAATATCTCATTCCATGAGGCGGTTATGCGTCCGAGCTTTTTATTATTTTTTTATACAGTAATCATTATCCGAGCTATTTAAAAGCAAAAACGATAGTTAGGGAACTTAAATTTTGCTTTAGCAGCTTAATCGCTGTTTTTCTCATCAATTAGGCTGGTTTTTACTTCATTTAATGTATGTAACGTATTAATACACTTGGTATAAGTAGGGATTATTACTATGAGGTTGGTCTCATTTACTTGCTATTTATTTACCCTACGATAGCTTTATGAAATTAATAACACTGCTAAGTTACATTATAATGAATCATTTTTTAATTAAGCCCCTTCGCCAATCTTTATTTGGTATCACGGTTTTGTGCTCATTAAGTGCATGCCAAATGACCATGCAAAATTCAGATCAACAATTTACTCAAGTAGCGCAAAGTATTGTTGATTATAGAGAAAGTATTAACCCTTACGATAGTGTAGGTGGTGTTGAAGGTTATTTATTACCAAATTTATCCCCTGAATTTTTAGCGCAAGAATATAAAAATAAAACGCGATTACTTGCTGAATTAGACACTATTAATATTGAAAAGCTAAGCGATGAAAATCAAATTAACTTCGATATTATTCGAGCTCAAGTACAAAACAGTGTCGATGAATATGTATTTAATGCGCACTATATGCCGCTCACCTCTGAATATGGGTTTCATTCTGGTTTGTCGTACATAATAAATAGCTCTCAATATAAAAACCCGGAAGATTACCAAGTGTATCTTGCACGATTGGCGCAAGTTCCACGCTTTTTTGAGCAAAACATGTATTGGATGACAAAAGGACTTGAAACTGGGCTTACTCAACCTAGAGCTGTATTAGAAGGTTATGAAGATTCAATTAATGCTTACATTGTTGACGATGTAACTACGTCTGAATTTTATAAACCATTTTTAACTAACACAGCTGGTTTAAGTGAAAGTGAATTTAAAGCACTACAACAAAAAGCTAAAAATATTATAAAAGAAGAGGTTATAAAATCTTATAAAGATTATTTAGCGTTTTTTACGCAGCAATATCGACCTGGTGCACGTACAAGTATTGGTATATCAAATACACCTAATGGCGAAGCGTTTTATAAAAATAGAGCTAAGTACTACACCACTACCGATATGACACCTAAAGAGATTCACGAACTTGGCTTAAAAGAAGTTGAGCGAATTCGTAGTGAAATGGAAAACGTAATAGCAGAGGTAGGTTTTAAAGGCACGTTTGCCGAATTTATCCACTTTTTACGCACTGATCCACAATTTTACGCCACAACACCAGAGCAACTTTTAAAAGAAGCATCTTATATTGCTAAAAAAATGGATGCACAACTGCCTAAATTATTTCATACCTTGCCGCGCAAACCTTATGGTGTAGCACCTGTACCGGCAAGTATTGCACCTAAATACACAACCGGTCGATATTCAGGCTCTAATCGAGATGATGAAGCAGGGTATTATTGGGTAAATACTTACGCTTTAGATAAGCGCCCTTTGTATGTTTTAGAAGCATTAACGCTGCACGAAGCCGTGCCAGGTCATCATTTACAGATATCACTTAATGCAGAGCTTGAAAATCTGCCGAGCTATCGCCGTGATGCTTACCTCTCGGCATTTGGCGAAGGTTGGGGGCTTTACTCTGAGTATTTAGGTTTAGAGGCAGGCTTTTATCAAGACCCATATAGCCGTTTTGGTCGTTTAACGTATGAAATGTGGCGAGCAGCGCGTTTAGTTGTTGATACAGGTATGCATATGTATGGCTGGAGTCGCGAGCGTGCCATGAACTTTATGAGCGAAAATACAGCGCTTTCGTTGCATAACGTTAAAACCGAAACCGATCGTTATATTACATGGCCTGCACAGGCGCTTTCGTACAAAATAGGTGAGCTTACTATTAAGCGTTTACGCATTGAAGCAGAGCAAGCGCTAGGAAAAAGCTTTGATATTCGTGAATTTCATCATCAAATATTACGCCATGGTTCAGTGCCTTTATCGGTACTTGAAACGCAAGTGCGTTTATATATAAAAGCAGAGTTAGCTAAACAACAGAATTAGATATAAGGCAGTTAAAGCCTTGAACAAATAAAAGTGTTATGTCATTTTGGTGGTATAGCACTTTTTTATTTTAAAAACAGTCATCAAGGGGCCTTGGGTGAGTAATTTTATAATGTTTAGTATTGATGTATTTGCAAGTATGTTTATTGTTGTTTTAGGGTTGTTGGTTTTAATCGTTGTCGTTTTTTATATTCGAGATGTAACACAAACCAAGCATGCTATTAGACGTAATTACCCTGTTATTGGTCGCTTTCGATATTTTTTTGAACGCCAAGGTGAGTTTTTTAGACAGTACTTTTTTGCTCAAGATAGAGAAGAAATGCCGTTTAACCGCGCAGAGCGAAGTTGGGTTTATCGTGCAGCAAAAGATGTTGACCGTACGGCTGCATTTGGCTCCACGCAAAGCTTAGAAGTAACTGGTACGGTTATGTTTATGAACTGTGCATTTCCTACTTTAGACGAAGAAGCGCTCGACCCGAGTAATGTTACTTTGGGTCCATACTGTAAAACACCTTACACGACCAACTCGTTATTCAATGTGTCTGGTATGAGTTTTGGTGCGCTTTCAAAGCCAGCTGTACGAGCCTTATCAAAAGGGGCAAAACTAGCGGGTTGTTGGATGAACACCGGTGAAGGGGGGTTAAGTCCTTATCACTTAGAAGGTGGTGCCGATTTAGTGTTTCAGATTGGTACAGCTAAATATGGTGCACGAGACGAGCATGGAAATTTAAGTACCGAAAAGCTAAAAGAAATAGCGGCTCATGAACAAGTAAAAATGTTTGAACTTAAAATGAGCCAAGGTGCAAAACCAGGTAAAGGCGGTATGTTACCAGGGCGCAAAGTTAACGCCGAAATAGCTAAAATTAGGGGCATACCAGAAGGGCAAGATTCTATTAGCCCCAATGGTCATCCTGAAATTAAAAACCCAGCCGATATTCTCGATATGATTGCCACTGTGCGTAACGCGACAGGTAAACCTACAGGGTTTAAAGCCGTTATTGGTGCTTACGGATGGTTAGAAACGTTGTTCGCTGAAATAAACCACCGTGGTATAGAGTCCGCGCCTGACTTTATTACCATAGATAGTGCTGATGGTGGTACGGGCGCAGCACCACAACCGCTTATGGATTCAGTGGGTTTACCACTGCGCGAAAGTTTACCGCTTGTAGTTAATATGCTTGAAAAACATGGACTGCGAGATCGTATTAAAATAATCGCGTCTGGTAAATTAATTGTTCCTTCAAAGGTGGCTTGGGCGTTAGCGCTCGGTGCTGATTTTGTTGTATCGGCTCGAGGGCATATGTTTGCACTGGGCTGTATTCAGGCAATGCAATGTAATAAAGATACCTGTCCGACCGGGATCACTACGCATAACGAGCGTTTGCAACGCGGCTTAAATGTAGCTGATAAAGCGCAACGAGTAGCTAACTATAATAAATACATTCATTACGGAGCTGGGCTAATAGCTCATTCTTGTGGTGTGACTAGTGCACGCGAATTAAAACGTGAACATGTACGTATAGTGCAAGAAAGTGGTTTATCAGAACCGCTCGATAAAATTTACGAAAACTATAAGTAAGTTTTTAACTAACTAAAAAAGGCGCTAATAGCTGTCTCTTGATCACAAGTCTGGCTCAAGAGATTTTGCTAAATCGTAGCCTTCCAGGATGGCTTGTAACTTAAGCCATCCTTGCCATAACACTTTCACAGATGCACGCCCTGTGCGCT
>NZ_JADYXC010000025.1:0-57022 GCF_015864505.1 Pseudoalteromonas sp. SWYJ118
AGTTGTCCTAGTGACACATTTATGTGTCCCCATCGTCTAGAGGCCTAGGACACCGCCCTTTCACGGCGGTAACAGGGGTTCGAATCCCCTTGGGGACGCCACTTACTATTTTAAGTATTGTATAAAGCAGTGTTACATAACACTCTATATGCACGATGTTATTAAGAGTATCAATCTCTTAGCTATGTCATTTACTACTTAGATAGGGAAGTGCAGTGTTATTAGAATAAAACCACAAATTAACACCCTCATTTCACACTTCATTTTTATATCAATCTATTTACACTTTGTTACAAAACCAAACCCATAATCGCTCCATATTCCTTGTTGTACTTTTAATTAGTCTTTAAACTCATTGAGTTAATTTAAATATGGACTAAAAAATGAAACTCACAAAAATTGCACTTGCTGTTTTACTTGCATCAGGGTTGGCTGCATGTAATAGCTCAACTCAAGCTGTTGATAAAAATATTGTTACAGAAACATCAATTCCTGGCGTTACACTTATTGAATCAGTGAAATCTAATGCAAGTGAAATCAACATACCGTATAAAAAATATAAACTAGATAACGGTTTAACTGTAATTGTGCATGAAGATCATTCAGATCCCTTAGTACACGTTGATGTAACATACCACGTTGGTTCTGCTCGCGAAGAGTTGGGTAAGTCAGGCTTTGCTCACTTTTTTGAGCATATGATGTTTCAAGGTTCAGAGAATGTTGCTGATGAGGAACATTTTAAAATAATATCTGAAGCAGGCGGTACTTTAAATGGTACAACTAACTCAGATAGAACAAATTATTTTGAAACAGTACCTGTAAATCAATTAGAAAAAATGTTGTGGCTAGAAGCTGATCGAATGGGCTTTTTACTCGATGCTGTAACCCAAGAAAAATTTGAAGTACAACGCGAAACAGTAAAAAATGAGCGCGGCCAACGTGTTGATAATCGCCCTTATGGTCGTTTAGGTGAACGTGTTGCTCAAGCGATGTATCCAGATGGTCATCCATATTCATGGCCAGTAATTGGTTTTATGGACGATCTTAATCGCGTAAATGTAAATGATTTAAAAGCATTCTTTTTAAAGTGGTATGGTCCTAATAATGCAACGCTTACTATTGGTGGCGATATCAACGCTAATGAAATACTGCCATTAGTTACTAAATACTTTGCACCAATTCCAAAAGGCCCTGAAATCCCTACAGTAGAAAAAACAGCTGTAACACTCAATGCTGATAGATATATTTCAATGGAAGATAAGGTACATTTGCCTTTATTAAGTATGAGTTTCCCAACGACTTACGCTCGCTCTGAAGATGAAGCACCTCTTGATATACTTGCTGAAATATTGGGTGGTGGTAATAATTCACTACTATACAAAAACTTAGTTAAAACTCAACTTGCTGTTCAAGCAAGTGCAAATCATCCATGCCAAGAGTTAGCGTGTTCAATTAGTCTTTATGCTTTACCAAATCCTACAGCAGGGAAAACGTTAGCTGATATGGAAAAAATCATTCGTGATTCATTTGTTGAATTTGAAGAGCGTGGCGTTACACAAGATGATTTAGATAAAGTAAAAGCTAAAATAGAATCGGGTGCAATTTTTGGTCTGCAAAGCGTATCAGGAAAAGTCTCTCAACTAGCCGCGTCAGAAACGTTTACAGGTAACCCAAATTCAGCTAAAGATGAGATTGCACGTTATAACAAAGTTACAAAAGCTGATGTTATGCGTGTTTTTAATCAATATATCAAGGGTAAATCTGCCGTTATTATGAGTGTTGTACCAGAAGGGCAAACTCAACTTATAGCTGCTCCAGACAACTTTACGCCTAAATCGCATGATTTTGGAGGTCCATCTACAACTTCAGCTGATGATTTAGTGGCACGGAGAGCTGTTGATACATTTGATCGAAGTGCTCATCCAGAGGCCGGCGCAAATCCTGCTGTTGATGTTCCTACTCTTTGGCAAACTAAGACCGAAAACGGTATTAAAATATTAGGTACTCAAAGTACAGAAACGCCAACTACCGCTATTTTCATTAAAGTTCCGGGTGGATTATATAATGAGCAAGCTAGTAAAGTGGGTTTATCGTCAATGACCGCATCGCTTATGAGTGAGGCTACGCAAAACTACACGACAGAGAAAATGAGTAACGCGCTTGAAAAGTTGGGTAGCCAGGTAAGTATCTACTCAGATAAAACACATACAAATGTGTATGTTTCTAGCTTAACCAAAAATCTAGATGCAACATTAAAGCTTGTAGAAGAAAAGTTATTTAAACCGGCATTTAATGCAGATGACTTTGAGCGTAATAAAAAGCAAATCATTCAAAATATTCAACATTCAATGAAGGATGCTGGGTATTTAGCATCTAATACATATAGTAAATTACTATATGGCAACAATATAGCTGCACTTCCAAGTACTGGAACGCTTAATAGTATAGAGGCTATTACACTTGCTGACGTTAAAGCTTTTTATAACGCAAACTTTAAACCGCAGGGCGCTCAAGTAATTATTGTTTCTGATTTAAAAGAGTCAACAATTGAACCAAAAGTTAAAGCTACACTTACAAATTGGAAAGGTAAATCGAGCTTAGTAGCGGTTGATTTCAGTGAACCTAAAGTAGAAACTAATGTAATTTATTTGGTCGATAAACCAGACGCTCCTCAATCAGAAATTCGTATAGGTAAACGCGATATGGTTGAAGATATTACAGGTGAGTTTTTTAAAGCTAACTTGATGAACTTTGCACTTGGTGGCACGTTTAACAGCCGTATCAATCTAAATTTACGAGAAGATAAAGGCTACACTTACGGTGCTCGCTCTCGTTTTTGGGGTGATAAAACATCAGGTGGCTTTACCGCTTCTGCAGCGGTGAGAGCCGACTCTACTGCAGCGTCTATTACAGAGTTTACTAATGAGCTTAATAACTATGCTCAAAACGGTGTCACTGACGAAGAGCTTATGTTTATGCGTAAGGCTATCAATCAAAAAGATGCGCTTAAATACGAAACGCCTAATGCAAAACTTGGCTTTTTAGCACAAATATTAGAGTTCGATTTAAAACCTAGCTTTGTAAAAGAAAGAAATGAGATTGTTAGCAATATTAGCAAAGAAGAAGTTAACGCCTTAGCTAAAAAGCACTTAAATACTAAAGACATGATTTATTTAGTAGTGGGTGATGCTAAAACACTTCGTCCAGAGCTCGAAAAATTAGGTATGAAGGTTGTTGACTACAGCCTTTAATATTTAAATAAATCATTGGAATTATAAAGCAGCTTTTTTAGCTGCTTTTTTTTGCCTAATTGTAGAGTGTTGAACTTTTTGTGAAGTAGATTACAAGGAGCAACTACAGCATCTTTCCACCAGATATAAAATATAGTTTTATAGCTTAAACCTTCAAAGAACATCACATTCCTAGCTTTTTTATTCAGTACTTATAAAGATTCGATTTGGTAGCATAAATTTAAACATCCAACTTTATTAGGAGGATTTATGGCAAGTGGATGGGCACGAGACGGTGCAATTCAAGATCAAATTGATGCGAGTGTTAATGACGCCGTACAGTATGCAAGAAGCAATTTAATATCTGGCGCAAGTGCAGAGTTATGTGATGAGTGCGATGAGAAAATCCCACAAGCACGAAGGCTCGCGTTACCAGGAGTGCGCTATTGTGTTGCATGCCAAGCTGCAATAGAAGGTAATGGTGCTAGCGCTAAATCGTTTAATAGACGTGGCAGTAAAGACAGTCAGTTGCGTTAAAAGGTGCTAAAAAGCACCTTTTTTAATTTAAACTAGCACCCATAACTTACATAACTTAAAAGTTACTCATGTCATCTTTTTTCTGAATAAGTTCTATTGAATAACCATCAGGGTCTTTTACAAAAGCAATTTCAGTAGTACCGCCTTTTACAGGCCCAGGTTCACGGCTTACATTACCACCGGCTGCTTTAATATCAGCACATGTTTTGTAAATATCATCAAATTCAATGGCTATATGGCCATAAGCATTACCCAGGTCGTAGCTGTCCTCGTCCCAGTTATATGTCAATTCTAGGACTGTCGTGTCCTTCTCATCTCCATACCCAATAAAAGCCAATGTATATCGATACTCGTCATTGTCTGCGCGTCGTAACTCTTTCATACCTAATACTTCAGTATAAAAAGCAATTGATTTGTCTAAATCCGCTACACGCAGCATAGTATGTAATAAACGCATTATTCAGTTCCTTTAGTGATTTTTCAAAGTTCAGTATATTTTTAACTAAGCGCTATTATTAAGCGCATTTTGTGGTTTTTATATGTATTAGCCATATATGTAGGCGTTACGTACAAATCACAACCTCAATACCATTTAGAGTCGGAAGCTGTTCACGTATGGTCTTTATAATTTCACCAATAACATCAATTGTAAATTACCAATTAATGAACCATTTTATTGAATTTTGCATATTTAAATAAAGAACACTCAATTATTGGTCAACCTATTAGTATAAAAAAGTTACTGATTGTTCAACAAAATTTAACCTATGTCTGATTGGGTTTTTCATATCTAACTCTTTGTTTTTGATTGGTATTAAATTTATTTGTATGTAATTTGTAAAAATATGGGATTTACTTGGTTAACTTATTGGTTGACAAAAAAGCTGTATGGTAATACAGTTTTTGCATACCAATTGGTAAGTTGCTTGGTTTGAGTGAATACAATGTAT
Source organism: Pseudoalteromonas sp. SWYJ118 (assembly GCF_015864505.1). Lineage (NCBI taxonomy): Bacteria > Pseudomonadati > Pseudomonadota > Gammaproteobacteria > Alteromonadales > Pseudoalteromonadaceae > Pseudoalteromonas > Pseudoalteromonas sp. SWYJ118. Next base: position 4,718 of record NZ_JADYXC010000025.1, read on the forward strand.
TGGTAATTAATCAGAGTTACGTTTTGCACAGGTTAATTTATAAATAACTCAAGCTTAAAGTTACTCTACAAATTGAAACAAAGACACAGCGTATTTTAGAGTAGATTTTACTTGTTCTTATAAAAGTATGCGCCACATATTTAGGAGTTATTCATGTCAAAACCAGTCATCGGTTTCATCGGCTTAGGCTTAATGGGCGGCAACATGGCCGAAAATTTACAAAACAAAGGCTATGAGCTAATTGTTATGGACCTTAGCAAAGATGCGGTTGCAGCATGTGTCGCTAGAGGCGCAAAAACAGCAAGCACTGCAAAAGAGCTAGCTGAAGGTTCAGATATTGTTATGTTTTGTCTTACAACTTCTGCCGTTGTAGAAAAAATCATTTATGCAGAAGACGGTATCCTAGCGGGTATTAAAGAAGGTGCCGTGTTAGTTGATTTTGGTACTTCTATTCCATCATCTACTAAAAAAATTGGTGCTGATTTAGCAGCTAAAGGCGCAGGCATGATTGATGCTCCTCTTGGTCGTACACCAGCACATGCTAAAGACGGCCTATTAAACATTATGGCTGCAGGCGATATTGCTACATTCAATAAAGTTAAACCAGTACTAGAAGATCAAGGTGAAAACGTTTTCCATCTTGGCGAGCTAGGTGCAGGTCATACAACTAAGCTTATCAACAATTTCATGGGCATGACTACAGTATGTGCTATGTCACAAGCATTTGCAGTTGCAGAGCTTGCTGGTGTTGACCGTCAACAACTTTTCGACATCATGTCGACTGGTCCATCTAATTCACCGTTTATGCAATTTTGTAAAAACTATGCAGTTGATAATGTTAGCGACCTTGGTTTCTCGATTGCTAATGCAAACAAAGATTTAGGCTACTTCCTACAAATGGTAGAAGACCTAGGTACTGAATCAAAAATCGCTGAAGGTTCATCAGCTAACCTACAAGCAGCGTTTGACGCTGGTATGGGTCAAGGTAACGTTCCTGAAATTTTTGATTACTTCAAAAAGCTAGAAAAGTAATACTTCTCGACCTTATTGAGCGCTTTAAGCTTTTGGCTTAAGGCGCTTTAACACACATGACACCAATTGACTAAAGTCTTTGTGCAATGTCAGCTTTTTTAAATTCTGATGAAGCACTACTTTCAGTCACAACGAAAAAGAGTTAACTATGCGTTTGATTAACACAATAAAGCTTAGTCTAGTTCTCATCGGTTGCATATCCACACAAATAGCGGCCAAAGATTATTTTGTAGAAAGTAAACAAGCTTTTAATGATATCGCAGCTAATCTAGTTGCTGGCGACAAAGTAGTACTTAAAAATGGTACTTGGTCTGACTTCGAAATCCTACTTGAAGGTCAAGGTACAAAAAACTCTCCTATTTTATTGACCGCTGAAACTAACGGTAAAGTAATTTTATCGGGTCAATCGAACCTAAGACTTGCAGGTAAATACCTTGAAGCCTCAGGTTTAGTATTTAAAGACGGCTACACACCGAGCTCAGCTGTAATAGAGTTTCGTAAAAATAAAAATGAATTAGCCTACAATTCACGAGTTACTCAAACAGTAATCGATAATTACAGTAATCCAGACAAACGAGAGTCTGATTATTGGGTTGCATTATATGGACAACATAACCGCTTTGATCATAGTCATTTAGTTGGCAAACGAAATAAAGGTGTGACAGTTGCTGTTCGTTTAAACACTCAAGCAAGCCAAGAAAACTATCACCGTATAGACAATAACTATTTTGGCTACCGTCCTACTTTTGGTTCGAACGGTGGTGAAACCCTACGTATTGGCACCAGCCATTACTCATTAACTGATTCGCATACATTGGTAGAAAATAACTATTTTGAACGCACCAATGGTGAAGTAGAAATTGTTTCGGTTAAGTCAGGTAAAAACATCCTTCGTAATAACGTATTTTATGAAGCGCGCGGTACATTAACGTTGCGCCATGGTAACGGTAACCTTATAGAAGAAAATATTTTCATTGGTAATGGTGTTGACCACACAGGTGGTATTCGCGTTATCAATAAAGACCAAATTGTAAGAAATAACTACCTGCAAGGTCTAACAGGGTACCGTTTTGGCAGTGGTTTTACTGTGATGAACGGCGTACCAAATTCATCTATAAATCGTTATCACCAAGTTGAAAATGCGACAATTGAAAACAACACATTTATAAATGTGCGTCATATTCAACTTGCTGCAGGTAGCGATGCTGAGCGTAGCGCTGCACCTAAAGATAGCGTAATGAAAAATAACTTAATCATAAATCAAGATGGTGAACAGCCATTTACAACATTTGATGATGTAAGCGGGCTGGTACTAAGTAACAACATTGCTGATACAAAAGTACTTTCTGAGCTAACGTACGGTGTAAAAAAAGAAAAAATCACGCTTAAAAAAGCAAGTAATGGTCTACTTTACCCAACATCTAAAAGTTTAAATGTAGGTGCAAAGCGCGATTTAAAAGTACTTAAAAAAGAAGATACCGGTGTTAGCTGGTATGCAAAAGTACCTGCTTTAGTTGATTTTGATTCTGGTAAGACACATTCTGTTAAAGCTGATGTAAGTGCATTACTAGACGCTATAGATAATGCAGAGTCGGGTGATATTCTAGAACTAGCGCCTGGCCAGTATGATGTTTCTAAACTGGTTAAAATTGATAAAACGTTGACAATTAAAGCAAAGCAGAACACAAAGTCTAAACTTACTTTTCAACGCTCTACCTTGTTTGAAATACATGATGGCGGCAGCTTAAAACTAGATGGTTTATCTATTTCAGGTGAAAACGCGCCAGATGCAATAGGTAACAGCATTGTTCGTACGCAAAAATGGGGTATGGTTGATAATTACCGCTTTGTAATGACCAACTCAGAGTTAAATGCTTTAGATATTAATCATTCATTCCATTTCTTTATCACTGGTAAAGGTGCAATGGCTGACGAAATTATTGTTACAGGTAATACCTTTAATACAGTAACAGGTGACATTTTACGTTTAAATACTGAAATTGAAGACTTAGGTGTTTATAACGCGGAATACGTTATTGTAAATAATAATACATTTAATGATGTAGAAGGCGGTGTACTTAAGCTTTACCGTGGTGGTACTGATGAAAGTACATTTGGCCCTCATTTTGAAATGACAAATAACACGCTTAATAACGTTGGCCTTGGTAAGCGTAACAAAGAGCAAGCGAGCATTTATGTTCACGGTGTTCAGGTTACTAATATCAAAGATAATAAATTTGTTAAATCTGCTCCTATTGTTGTAGAGCACACAGTAGGCGAGCCTAAAACTGAAATCTCAGGTAATACATTTGATGCAACTAAAGCACCAAGTGTTAAAGAGTTAAGAGTTAAAGGCCCACATACAGCAGTATTAAAAAATAACAACATTTTAAATAAGGCAGGGTAAATACTATGTACTTATTAAAATGCCAAACAGGTTTTAAAATAGCGGCTGTAGCAGCACTTACATTACTTACATCATTGGGTGCGCATGCAGCGCACCCAAACTTAGTAATTACTACTGATGACGTAAGTCATATGCGCCAAGCAATAGGCAGCGAAGGTAAATTTTCTACTGCGTTTGAGCTATTAAAAGCGCAAGTAGACGAACAAATAGCTCAACCAATTGCGGTACCTGTACCAAAAGATGGTGGTGGTGGTTATACACATGAACGCCACAAAAAAAATTATCAGCTTATGTATAACGCAGGCATCATTTATCAATTAAGCCAAGATGATAAATACGCAAACTATGTACGTGATATGTTGCTTGAGTACGCAAAATTATACCCAACGCTTGGTCTGCATCCAAAACGTAAAATGGACTCGCAAAATCCAGGTAAATTTTTTTGGCAAAGCCTAAATGAAGCAATGTGGCTTGTGTACACAATACAAGCTTATGATCTAATTCATGACTCGTTAAATGCCGATAACATTAAAACAATCGAGGATGACTTACTACGTCCTGTTTCGTTGTTCACATCAGTAGGCCAACCCTCTACATTTAATAAAGTACATAACCATGGAACATGGGCAACAGCGGGTGTTGGCATGGCAGGGTATGTATTAGGTGAACCTGAGTGGGTAGAAAAATCATTATACGATTTAGAAAAGTCGGGTAAAGGTGGCTTTATTAAGCAGCTAGAAATGCTGTTTTCACCACAAGGTTACTATAACGAAGGTCCTTACTATCAACGCTTTGCACTATTACCCTTTGTAACGTTTGCTAAAGCGATTGAAAACAACGAACCACAACGAAAAATCTTTGAATATCGCGATGGCATATTATTAAAAGCGATTGATACGACGATTCAACTTAGCTACAACGGTTTGTTTTTCCCAATTAACGATGCAATAAAAAGTAAAGGTATCGATACTATTGAGTTAGTTAATGGTGTAACGGCAGCATATGGCTTAACCAACGATGCGGGTTATTTAGATATTGCTAAGCAACAAGACCAAATAATTCTCTCTGGTGATGGACTAAAAGTAGCTCAAGCACTTGATAACAACATGGCAAAACCTTATTCGTTTAAATCTGTTGCCTTCGGCGATGGTAATGACGGTAAACAAGGTGCTCTAGTTGTAATGAGAACGCAGGTAGGTGGCGATCAAGCTCTACTATTTAAACCTGCTGCACAAGGCTTAGGTCACGGTCATTTTGATAAACTAACATGGCAATTTTACGACCACGGTAATGAAATTGTATCTGATTATGGCGCAGCACGTTTTTTAAATGTAGAAGCTAAATACGGCGGTCGTTATTTACCTGAAAACGAAACTTACGCTAAACACACTGTTGCGCACAATACGGTAGTGGTTGACGAAACAACGCATTTTAATGCAAATGTTGAAGTAGGAAATAGTAATTACCCTACACTTAACTTTTTCGAAACGAATGAATACGGCACGGTTTCAAGCGGCGAAATAAGCACAGCTTATAAAGGCGTTGATCTTGAGCGTACGCTTGCACTTATTAACTTACCTGAACTACAAAGCACAGTTGCACTTGATATATTTGATGTTGCAGCAAATAAAGCGCATCAGCTTGATTTGCCTTTGCATTATAAAGGTCAGCTTATAGATACCAGCTTTGAGCTAAAAGCGAATGCAACACAACTGTCTGCATTAGGTACTAAAAATGGCTACCAGCATCTATGGCTTAAAGCTCAAGCGCAACCTCAAAGTGGTTTAGCTAAAGTAACGTGGTTAAACGAAAATGGTCGCTTTTATACGCAAACGAGTTTGGTTAAAGGTGATGAGTCTTTCTTGTTTACTCAAATAGGCGCAAACGACCCTGATTTTAACTTACGCAACGAAAACGGTTTTATTCGTCGTGTTGAGGGGCAAAAGCATCATAAATTTATATCTGTATTAGAGCCTCACGGTGAATACAATCCAAGTAAAGAATATACGTTAGAAGCTGTTAGTAGAGTTACAAAGCTTGAATATAGTCAGCAGGGCGATTTAACACTTGTTGAACTTGATATTAAAGGCAAGTCATATTTAGTGGCTATTAATAAAGCACCAACCTCAGCTAAAAATACATTCAATTATCAAAATAAAGAGTTCACTTTAAATGGCCGATTAGGCGTTTATATGATGAACAATAATCAGGAGTAAATAGGATGCAAAAGCAAAGCGCAAACTTTTCATTTGGCAACGAGACCGAAATTGAAGATTTAGGAAATGGTCTAAAACGTCAAATGCTAGGTTATAACGAAGAGCTAATGGCTGTTAAAATTTGGTTTGAGAAAGGGGCTATTGGTTATAACCATGCTCACAGACATTCTCAAGTAACGTATGTTGTTGAAGGTGAGTTCCACTTTAACATTGATGGCGTAACTAAAATCTTAAAACCGGGTGATAGCTGCTTAATCCCACCATTTGCTGATCATGGAGCTACCTGCCCAACAGGCGGAATCCTGATTGATACTTTTAGCCCAGCGCGTGAAGACTTTCTTGAGGATTAATTATGCAACTTAAAGGCTTACGTTGGTGGGTTATAGCGCTAATTGCGCTAGCTACCATTATTAACTATATCGACCGTCAAGCACTTAGTGTGCTTTGGCCGGACATCGTTGAAGATTTATTTCCTGATGAATCAGCGCTAGAACGCAAACAAATATACGCTAATATTTCAATTGTGTTTGTATTTGCTTATGCATTTGGTCAAGCCATATTTGGTAAAATATTTGACTGGGTAGGCACACGCTTCGGTTTTGTTTTATCGATAGGTGTTTGGTCTATTGCAACCGTTGCACATGCATTTGCACAAGGTGTGCTTAGCCTTAGTATTTTTCGCGCAATCTTAGGTGTAGCAGAAGCTGGTAACTGGCCGGGCGCAGCTAAAGGTAATGCTGAATGGTTTCCTACTAAAGAGCGTGCCTTAGCACAGGGTATTTTTAACTCTGGCGCTGCTATTGGCGGTATTATTGCTATTCCTTTAATTGCTTATTTAACTATCTACTTTAGCTGGCAAATGGTGTTTGTTTTTGTGGGCGTATTAGGTTTTCTTTGGTTAGTGCCTTGGTTAATTTTGGTTAAAGCGCCGCCTAGCTCTCATCCTTGGCTTACTGCCGAAGAGCGTGAATATATCTTAACAGGTCAAAGACGTGTTGATGATAATGGCGATGTAACAGGCGAAGACGAAGAAGAATATAACCCTTCAACTGCTGAGTTACTTTCTCGTAAGCAAAGCTGGGGTGTAATTATTGCCTCTGCTGCGATTGACCCTATTTGGTGGTTATTTGTTTTTTGGATACCTATTTACCTAAACGAAGTATACGGCATGGATGTTAAGTCTATTGGTATATACGGTTGGGTTCCTTATGTTGGCGCAATGTTTGGCGCATGGTTTGGTGGCTTATTGGCTCAAAACCGACTTAAAGCAGGCTGGAATACAGATAAAACACGTAAGCTAACTATTACGCTGGGTTGTTTAATTATGCTACCTGCGTTACTTGCAATGGCAAATCCAGGTGGACCAACAACTGCGGTACTAATTATGGCTGTTATATTATTTGGTTTTCAAACTGCAATTGGTAACGTGCAAACGCTACCAAGTGATTTACTAGGTAAAAAAGCAGTGGGTACACTGTCAGGTTTCTCTGGTATGGCGGCAAAACTTGGCGCTGTAGGCCTTACATCGCTTGTGCCTATTCTTACTGCTGATGGTAACTATACGCCAGCATTTGTTATTGGTGCTTCTTTAGCCATTATAGCAATGGCAGCTGTTTGGATTTTAATTCCAAAAATAGAACCTCTTAAAAAGCCTCAATAATCTAGATAATAACTGCTATGCCAACATGTTTTGTATAAGCGCATAGCAGTTAACTACATAGGGTAACTTCCAAGATGAAAAATATTTACTTTATCGGTGAATGCATGGTCGAGCTTAGAGCTATGAGCGCAGCCACACTTCACCAATCATTTGCAGGCGATGTTTATAATTCTGCAGTGTATTTAAAACGTTGCTTCCCGCAGGTTACTACCTCGGTTGTTACGGCTTTAGGTCAAGATAATTTAAGTAAAAAAATGCTTGAGCGCTTTGAAAGTGAACAAATAAGTACACAACTCGTATTTGCTCACGATACCAAAGTACCCGGCATGTATTACATAGAAACAGATGAGCATGGTGAGCGTAGCTTTATTTATTGGCGTAATGATTCTGCAGCTAAAAAGGTTGTTGATTTTTTAGATGCTGATGCACTCGAGCAGCTTAGCCAAGGTGATATGTTTTTCTTTTCAGGAATTTCATTAGCAATAATTGAAGAAAGTGCACGCGAGCAATTTTGGAAAGTGGTAAAGCAGCTTAAAGATGCAGGGGTTAAAATAGTTTTTGATCCTAACTACAGAGCGCGTTTGTGGAATAGTGTAGAGGAAACTAAAGAGCAATATCATTTAGCCTTTACGCTTGCAGATATTACCCTTCCAGGCGTTGAAGATTTAACAACACTTTATGACGTACATAGCGTAGAAGCGGTTGTTGAATATTTAAAACCTTACCAAATTGAAGAAATTATTGTTAAAAATGGCCCTGAATCGGTAGTGACCAAAGAGGGCGATACGCTTCAAAGCCACACTATAATACCGGTAACAAACGTTGTAGATACTACCTCTGCAGGCGATGCCTTTAACGGTGTTTACTTAGGTGCTCGTTTATCTGATAAATCAATTTCAAATGCTGTACAACTTGCTGCAAAAGCGGCAGGTGCTGTTATACAACAGCCAGGCGCCATTGCTCCAAAAGATATATTTCAGCTAGCAATGATTGAAGCTGGTATTTGATACCAATTTTATTAAAAACATGATCACCTTAGCGTATTAAATAACTCACTAACTACGTTAAAAATTATTTATATAGAACAACTATGTATCATAATTTTAGCCTTGTTATTGAGCTGTTTTCTTGTCGCTATAATAGATCATTAATTTAATGCAATTGGTATAACAAAATAATTAACCTGAACTCTGGTTAAGAGATTTACTAACATATTGAATCATGGTGATATTTAAAATTATTTTCTCTAGCTAGAGATTTTCAGTGAAAACAAGGCGAATTTACGCGTCAATAGCGGGCCTATTGCAAGTAAATTCAACGCAGTTAGCGCTGAAAATAGCTGCTTGAGATAGATTTATTATCTAGAGTTCAGGTTAATCAAACATTAAAGGCCGCCATACCTCGGCCGCATTACTTTTTATAAAGGAACAACGTTATGACTCGCTTTTCTGAACTTATGTCAGGACAAACACTGCTACCTATAATTCAAGCTGATACGCCAGAGCAAGGTGTTCAAATAGCGAAAGCTATGGCTAACGCTGGCCTTACTTTAGTTGAAGTAGTACTAAGAACAGAGGCTTCTTTAGAAGCATTAAAAGCTATTAAGGCACAAGTGCCAGAGCTAAAAGTCGGTGCGGGTACAGTCATAAATACTGACATTTTAGAGCAAGCACTTGAAGCGGGTTCTGACTTTATTGTAACGCCAGCGGTTTCTCCTGCATTACTTACAGCACTTGCTAAATGTAATGTGCCGGTACTTCCTGGTGTATCAAACACCGGTGATATTTTAATGGCACTTGAATATGGCTTTGAAGAGCAAAAATTATTCCCGGCTTCGCTTGCCGGAGGAGCACCTTTTGTATCAGCTGTGTCGTCAGTATTTAGAGCAGTCAGCTTTTGCCCTACAGGCGGCGTTAGCGAAAGTAACAAAATGGACTATCTTTCTTTAAATAATGTATTCGCCGTTGGCGGTACTTGGATAGCGAAAAAAGAGTGGGTTGAACAAGAAAATTGGCAAGCAATTACTGATTCTTGTATCCAGGCTTTAAAATAGAAAGGATTTCATAAATGAATTATTTAGCCCCAACAATACTGCCAGGCGTAATCGTTGGCGATGAAGTAAGTGCTGTGTATGAACATGCGCGTACTAATCAATATGCGTTGCCAGCGGTAAATGTTGTTAGTACAACATCTATAAATGCAACGCTAGAAGCTGCTAAAAAGAAAAACTCGCCCGTTATTATTCAGCTTTCTAATGGTGGAGCTCAATTTTTTTGTGGTAAAAGCTTATCTTTACCAGAGCAACAATCAGCAGTGCTTGGGGCGGTAAGTGCTGCAAGATATGTACATTCAGTGGCAGCACATTATGAAGTAGCAGTGATGCTTCATACTGATCACGCAGCTAAAAAGCTACTACCTTGGATTGATGGTTTGCTTGATGAAGGTGAAAGACACTTTGAACTGACTGGCAAACCACTGTTTAGCTCGCATATGATTGATTTGTCAGAAGAGCCTTTAGAAGAAAATATCGAAATTTGTGAACGTTACTTAACGCGTATGGCAAAAATAGGGATGACGCTTGAAATTGAGCTTGGCTGCACGGGCGGCGAAGAAGACGGTGTTGATAACTCACACCTAGACAGCTCTTCTTTATACACTCAGCCTGAAGATGTTGCATTTGCTTACGAACGTTTAAGTCGTATTAGCCCTAATTTTATAATTGCAGCGTCTTTTGGCAATGTTCACGGTGTATATAAGCCGGGTAACGTTGTTCTTACACCAACTATTTTAAAAGATTCACAAGCTTACGTATCAGAAAAATTTAATCTACCAAGCAACTCAATTAACTTTGTATTTCATGGTGGTAGTGGTTCTGAGTACGATAAAATTGCAGAGTCTTTAACCTATGGTGTAGTTAAAATGAATATTGATACCGATACGCAATGGGCGTGTTGGACAGGTATTTTAGACTACTACAAAGATAACCAAGCATACCTACAAGAGCAAATTGGTAACCCTGATGGGGATGATAAGCCAAACAAAAAATACTATGACCCTCGCGTATGGTTGCGTCATTCAGAGCAAAGTATGGTTGCAAGACTAGAGCAATGCTTTGACGATCTAAATTGTGTAAATAGGTATAGCGCATGAAAAGACTAAATACAGTATTAAAAGAAGACGGTGTAGATACCGATCTTATTTTACTTATTCGCACAATTTTAGCGACCAGTAAAGAAATTGCTTTTCGAGTAAGCCAAGGTGAATTAGCCGGTGTTTTAGGTTCAACATTGAATGAAAACATCCAAGGTGAAGTTCAAAAAAAGCTAGATGTAATTGCAAACCAACTACTTAAAGACATACTACTTGACGACAGCAGCGTTCGATCAGTTGCATCAGAGGAAGAAGATCATGCGGTAGGTGGCCATCCTGAAGGTAAGTTTATTGTTGCTTTTGACCCACTAGATGGCTCTTCTAATATTGATGTTAATGGGCAAATAGGCACTATATTTACTATTTACTTAGCCCGTGATGATGTTGCCTTCGACAGCGACGAGCAATTTAGTCAGCCTGGTGTAAATCAAGTATGTGCAGGCTATGTGTTATACGGCCCTTCATCATTACTTGTAATGAGCACTGGCGGTCCAACGCGTTGTTATACATTAGATTCAACGCATGGCGGTTATCTACTGACAAATAAGCAGTTAAGTGTGCCAGAGCAGAGTCGTGAATTTGCTGTTAATATGGCTAACTACCGTTATTGGGACGAACCGACACAAGTGTATTTTGATAAATTGCTTTACACCTGTGAAAGCTTTGAAAAAAGCTCAATGCGTTGGAATGCAGCGATGGTAGGCGACGTTCATCGTATTTTATGCCGAGGCGGGTTATTTTTGTATCCGCAAGATAAACGCAGTGGTAACGATAACGGAAAAATAAGACTGCTTTATGAAGCAAACCCGTTAGCGCTTTTAGTTGAAAACGCAGGTGGTAAAGCAACCTCTAGAGGAACGCGTATTTTAGATATTGCGCCAACTAGCTTGCATCAACGTGTGCCTGTTGCTTTGGGCTCAAATGAGCCTGTAGAGTTTTATAATAACGCTATTTTATAAACCAGTACTTAATAAAAAAGGGGCAAGAAAATAGCCCCTTTTTTACCCTTATTTTTCATTCTCTCTGTAAATAATCCTTTTTATACAAACTCACTTCATTTCTTAATTTTCTTATAGTCTTCAAATAAGAATACTTCATATATATTAAATAAATCTGATTTACTTAACCCCATGTAAAACCAATTTTTTACTCTAAGGTTATGTATTTTCGCAGTAATTGTGCATGATTGAATTCAATTTTTGACCTGCGATAACAGTGCAGGGTTAACTTTATGTTTATTTGTTGTTATTTAATTGGGTGGATGTAGTGGAAAAAGTTATTTTATTATGGTTATATTACCAAGTTGGTTAACAATTTATTTGCAATTTAAATGAATTTGGTAATAAACGCATGATTTATTTGGTAACACACACAATAGATAACCAAATATTAAAACCATAAATTTGGAGAATAGAGCCACCATGAAATTAAAACATTTTGCGCTATGCGCTATTGCAGCTGCAATAGTTGGTTGTGACACAAACTCAAACAACAATGACAACAACTTGGGCTCTATTGCTCTTAGTGGAACGGTTACAAGCGGACAAACATTAACAGCTGAAGTTAGTGACCCTGATGGTATCTCAGGTGACGTGACTTACTATTGGTATGCAGATGGTGAGGCAATTACAGGTGCAAATAGCGCTTCGTTTACACTGACTGACGATCAGATAGGGTTACCAATTACAGTTCAAGGGCTTTATACCGATGATGGCGGTATTAATGAATCGCATATTACAGATCCAACCGCAGATGTTGCCGCAATCGCATTCCCTGCAAGTTTAACTATTACGGGCGACGCTCTAGTTGGTTCGCAACTAACAGCCAATGTAGCTGACGAAAATGGCTTTGATGGCGATACAGTAACTTATAAATGGTTTGCTGATGACATAGAGATTGCAGATGAAGCACTTTCAACGCTCACGTTAACAGACGCACAGTTTGGTACAGTTATAACAGTTAGTGCATCTTTTGAAGATAGCCGTGGGTTTAACGAGTCTGTGACTTCAACGGGTACAGAGGTTGTAGCACGAACAAACTCAGAAGGCGAAGTTACAATTAGTGGCACGCCAACCGTTGGTAATATATTAACAGCAGAAGTTGCTGATACCGACGGGGCAACAGGAGATATTACTTACCAATGGCTTGCTGACGCACAAGAGATAGATGGCGCAACACAAAGCACCTTTACAGTTGATGCATCACTTTTAGGTCAAAAGATAAGTGTTCAAGTTGCTTACACAGATGATAATGGATTTATCGAGGATAATACATCAGAGGAAACAATTGCTGTTTCTGCTGTTGCGGTTGACGAAGCCGGTAGCGTCGCCATTATGGGCGTAGCGCCTTATTTGACAAGTGGCGAGTTAACCGCTGAGATAACTGATAACAACGGTGTTGAAGAGGCAAACGTTACTTATACTTGGTCTGCTGATGGCGTTGAAGTAGCCGACAGTAATAGTAAAACATTTACACCTTCTGCTTACGCTGGCTCAATAATGTCGGTAAAAGCTACGTATACAGATAACGATGGTTTTGCGAGTGAGGTTACAAACTCACTTGATACATTAGTTTACACACAATTAGTTAGTAACCCTGAAGCACTCCTTGGTGCTATAAGTGGTGGTTTAGCTGATGGTGATGTTATTGGCTTAAACACCGGTGTTTATGCTGATATGGACGCAATTTTATTAACCAGTGCAGTAACGCTTCGCGCTGTAGAAGGTCAAACTCCTGTACTTAGCGGTGAAGTATGTGTGCATGTAGCTGCTGGAGTAGATGGCGCTGGATTAACAGGGCTTACCTTTAAGAATATAGATACTAAAGCGGGTGCATTTTGTGAAACCGAAGAAGGTGCTGTTATTTACTCAGAAGGGGATAACTTTACTTTTTCGCAAAACACGATGGATGGAGAAGAAGCTACACTCAATAACTCTGAATACCATTGGCTGATGATAAAAGGTCAAAGCGCATTAGTTGAGCGAAATACATTTTCTAATCGAAATGTGGCTGAAAAAGGGTCCGTGATTAAAATATCGTCATCAAGCTCTGATCACGTTATTCAATATAATTTATTTAGCGACAGTAATAACCCAAACTTTGGGCAATCAAGTTTATATTTAATTAATGCAGGTAGTACAACGGGTAGCGGTGCAGCTGATGATGCAAACTTTACTATTCAGTATAACCGCGTAGAAAACTTTGTAACGGGTCGTCGTTTAATTCGAGTACAAACTTCTGGTGCAACCATCAAAGGCAATACAATTGTAAATCCTAATGGGGGTATCTCTTTGGAAGATGGTGGATTTAACAGTGTTACAGACAACATTATTATTCGTACTACAGATATAGCGAGCTCTGATGATCGCCCAGCGGGTATATTAATTACACCACTTGGTCACACCGTAAGTAACAACTACATTGCAGGTATTCGTTCTGGTAATAAAGAAGCGGGCGGTATTGTATTTACAGCTAACCCATTTTCGCAAGATGATGGTGGTGTACCAAATTCAGGTAATCAGGCAGTGCTTGATAGTGCCGGAGACTTTACACTAAATGTAACAAACAATACGGTTTTGAACTCGCAGCAACCTATTGTATTTAGTACAGAAATAGGCTCTAAAGCACCAACAAGTGATTGTGATGAGTTAACCGCAGCGAATGCGCCGGTGCTATACGGCCTAACCAAAAATGCGTTTGTTATCAACTTTAATGGAAATTTAATTGCAAACGGTTTAGGCGATCAAACAGACGAAGATACAATAAACAGCAGTGCTACAACTCAAGGCCTATTTTACCCAAATACACTTGATAGTGACCATGCTTTTGAATATGACTGTGACTTAATTAATCATGATAGTTCGGTGCTAAGTAATAACTTTGGTTATATGGATAGTCGAGTATCAGGCGATGCAAGCGGTGACTGGGTTGAAATTAGAAAACTAAATGGTAATGGCGCATTCGATACTGATGGTGCAATTGACCAAGACCCAGCAACTAATGGCAAAGAAGTACTTGAGTACGTTACAGCAACAAGTACGTTATTAGAAACTGACCCTGCAGGCCTTCAGGCAGAGGCGGGTGCTAAAGGTCTTCATTATATTCAATCATCTGAAGTCGGTGTTGGATCTACATGGAAAATACAAAACGATTAAATAACCAATTAATCAGTTAACTTTTAAAAGCCCCAAATTTGGGGCTTTTTTATTATTTATTAATAATCACCACACTTTTCTCAACCTACATTACCCATTTATAAACTAGTTTAGAGCGGTTTATATTCTAGTAAAAAACCTGCCTGACCTACTGGTAATGCCACTAAGTTAAAATTGGTATACCTTATGGTAATATTAAAACGTCAAATTGGTTGATCATCGTGCTGCGTTTAAGTATATTAACGTCAAAGGTCACATAAAATATACATAAGCATAACAAGCTAACACACTAAAATCACACAACAACAACCAGCGGAGAATTCAAATGTCGTTGAAGTCACGAGATAACAATAATTCTACAACAGGGCAGTTTGCAATGCGCCCAGTTGCAAAATGGGTAAGAACAGCGGTCATCGCAGGTATGGCAAGTTCTTGCGTATTTACAGCAAGCGCACAGGAAGATCAGGGAAAAGCGACAGAAGTTGAAGAAGACGTTGAAATAATTAGTGTTACAGGTACACGTAGAACGATTCAAGACCAAATAGCAATTAAACGTGAAGCAACAACGGTAGTTGATGGCCTGTCATCTGAAGATATTGGTGATTTACCAGCACTGTCTATCGGTGAAGCACTGGAATCAATTACAGGTGCTGCATCTCACCGTGAAAACGGTGGTGCAACAGAAATCACTATTCGTGGTCTTGGTCCATTTTTAAGTGCAACGCATATCAATGGTCGTGAAGCGACTAATGGTAGTGGTGACCGCTCAGTTAACTTTTCGCAGTTTCCGTCTGAACTTGTAAAAAAAGTAGCAATTTATAAAACGCAAGATGCGTCAATGATTGAAGGTGGTGTTGCAGGTGTTATTGCACTTGAAACTATAACTCCACTTGATTTTGGCAAGCAACGTGTATCAGCTGAAGTTAAATTAAACTACAACCCTGATGAAGGTAATGTAGATAACTCACTTCAAAGTGACGCGGGTTACCGTGGCACGTTTAGTTATGTAGACCAGTTTGAATTTGATAACGGCCAAGCCGTTGGTGTGTCTTTTGGTGTACAGCGCCAAGATATTAGCCAACCAGAAGCTGAATACAGAAGCTCTAGCCCATCAGGTTCTTCATTGTGGGCGTGTTTAAACGATCCTAATAATACCAACGAAGGTTTTTATCGCAGCAGCGCAGGTGACTGTGAAGATCAAGTAAGCGGCAGTAAAAATCAAGGTTACGATACAAAAATTGATCCTGATACAGGTAAAGCAGTAAGTGATGGGACTCCTTATGCTTGGACTGGCAGTAGCCGAAGCTACCGTCAAAACGAGACATCAGATGAACGTGATGCAATGTTTTTTGCACTGCAATATCAACCTTCAGCTGATTGGGATGTTAACTTTGATGCACAAATTTCAGATAGAACACAAAAAGAAGCACGCCACGATTTAATCTTTTTACAAAAACGTGCAACACCAGGCGTAACCGGTCCAACACTTGTTACTAATGATGTTGGCGGTATCCTTCATTGGGAAGGCGAAGAGCGAATTGAATCTGCAGGTGAGCAATTTTCTCGTGAAGAAAACTACCAAGGTTACGGCATAAATATAGAACATACAGTTACCGATAGATTAACTGTTGACTTAGATTTAGCGTATTCAAAAACAGAACGCGAAGAACTTCAAATATCTAACCGTGGTAGAACATCAGGTCGTAATTTCTTTTCTTGGGATATGGGCGATGAGATCCCTCATTTCACACTGACAGACTTTGACGTAACAGATATTTCAAACTTTACAGATAGCCTAAGAACACGACTTGACCGTGAAAATGTTCGTGAAAACGAAGTTATCTCAGCGCGACTAGATTTTGACTATACCTTAGATGGCAATGTTTTCACCAGTATTCAAGGTGGTATTAGAACATCTGAAATGACCTTCCTACAGTATGGTGGTAGCCAAGGTAACGGTTCACGAAATGAATACACACTAGACTCTGGTACTGAAGCGCTTGACGTATTACAAGGTTGTCAAATCGATTTCCCTGAATCAGGCTTTTTATCAAGTGTATCTGATGGCGATATCGTAACAAATGTTGATAGTGACGGTAACGTTGTAGATAGCGGTACAGGTTCATCATGGGCTACATACGACAACGTATGTTTCTCACAAGCTGTAGCTGGTTCTAACGCTGATGGTGTGTTTGCTTACCCAGAAGTTGAATATGAAAATGCAGGTACAATCGATGTAACAGAAAAAACAACATCAGTGTACTTAATGGCTAACTACGATACTGAAATGTTTGGTAAATTCATTCGCGGTAACTTTGGTCTTCGTATTGTAGACACAGAAGTAACTTCGATTGGCTTTAGAAATAGCTTTGACGTAGTAACAAGCGACACCGGTGTACTTTCTCTGGTTGAATCTGATAATGGTTCATTGGATAAAATAAAAAGCGGTGGTGACTACACGAAGTATTTACCAAGTTTTAACCTAGTTATTGACTACAGTGAAGATATTTTATTCCGTGCAGGTATATACCGTGGTATGTCACGCGCAGATCCATCTGATTTAGGTTACAGCCGTACATTCCAAGAAGATACAGAAGGTACAGCAACATCAATCAGCGATTTATTAGTGGGTGTAAATGGTTCTGGTAACCCGGACACTCAACCGCTTATGTCGTGGAACTACGATGCTGCGTTTGAATGGTACCCTAACGAAGATTCAATCTTAGCGTTAAGCTTATACTACAAACAGTTCAACGGTGGTTTTCAACAACAAACAGTAATTGAAGATTTTACTGTTGCCGGTGAAACTGTTTCATTACCAATTACTAACTCTGTTACATCAGATGAAGACAGTGAAATATTAGGTCTTGAAGCTTCATTTTCTTACCGCTGGGATAATGGCATCGGTATGAAATTTGGTTACAACTATGCAGACACTGATTTTGAGTTCCAAGATAGCTTATACGGCGATACGTTTGAGACTGACGTAGATGGTAATACTACACAGTTAACTGACGGTATTATTGAGTCGGCTTCAGTACCTGGTTTCTCAAAGCATGTATTTAGCAGTCAGCTATACTACCAAATTGGTGGATTTGATACTGCTGTTATTTACAAATATCGTAGTGAGTATTTCCAACCATATACTACAAATGGTACTCGACTTCGTTATGTTGATGGCGTAGGCGTATGGGAAATGCGCGCATCATACAAAATTGATGAGCACTTTAGAGTTAAAGCAGAAGCAATTAACTTGTTCAGTGCACCTAAATCACAAGACTTCTTTGTTGAAGGTAACCTAGGTGAAGTGAATGACTACGGCCCACGTTTATTCTTAGGCTTAAGCTACAAGCTGTAATAATAGTTAAACATTAGATCACATCAAAAAGGCGGTTTTACCGCCTTTTTTGATCCTCAAATTCTTCAATTTTATATTTTCGATAACATCAACAAACAGTACTTAAAAAACTCACTCCTAAATTACGCTACTTGACTAAAAACAATTAAATTGGTTAACCAATAATGCTGTTTATTCAGCACGCCCAACATCATCGGTTTCTCCTGCCTAAATTATTTCATTTTTAAAACGATAACTATTCTAACCTTTGTTATTGACAGCCCTATTTCTAATAGAATTTAAAAACTATAAATAACATCAACTTAAAATGTAAGTTTTGCTTTTAACTTGAAATTTAGTTAGGTTTTTCTATTTTGGTAATAACATATTGCATAATATTTGATCTAAATTCATTACCAAAAGGTTGACCTTTGTAGGTGTGGGTGTAAATATAAAGTTAAGACTTTGTAATAAGAAAGGGCTTTTAATAAAAACAATAAAGTAGCTGGTTAAACATAGCATTTCACACACACAGGAAAAAAACTATGAGTCACAAGTTATCTAAAATTACACTGGCAGTTATATCGGCAACCGCACTTGGTATGTCTTTGTCTACACAGGCGCAAGAAGCTCCAAAAAAAGCTGCGGACGATCTTGAGGTTATCGAGGTTTCAGGTATTAGACAATCGCTTACAAATGCGCTTGCACAAAAGCGTTCAGCAGATAGCCTTGTTGAAATTATCGAGGCTGTAGATATTGGTAAGCTACCAGATCAAAACCTCGCAGAAGTACTTGAAAACGTAACAGGGATTCAAATTACCCGTGAAGCAGGGGTAGGTACGGGCGTTCAAATTCGTGGTACCAATGCCAATCGTACAGAAGTGAACGGCGTATCAACAGTTGGCTCAGGGTCTGGGCGAAGTGGCATTAGTTTTGAAGATGTATCAGCTGCAATTATCTCTGGTGTAGAAGTAATTAAGTCACCAGAAGCAAAAACAATCGAAGGCTCTGTGGGCGCAACAATAAACCTTAAAACAATTCGCCCGTTACAGTTAAATGAAACTCTAGGCTCAATTAGAGTCCAAGGTGAAGATAGTAGCTTATCAACAGATGGCGTGACCCCTAGGGTATCAGGTGCTTGGGGTGATAACTGGGAGCTTGATTCGGGCGGTAAGTTTGGTGTTGTATTTAGTGGTAGTTACAGTGAGCAAGACGTAACCGCATTTCGTCCTCGCGCAGATAGAGATAATTCGGTAGCCGCTGATAGTGGTGCTGCAAGTGCACAATCGTTTGATTTTCTACCAGTACAATTTTTAATTCAAGATTACGATAATTACGAATACGAGACAAAAAACTTCGCAGGTACATTTGAATATGCACCAAACGATAATATGAAATTCTTTTTTGATGCAGTTGTTAATGATCAAGAGCGCCGCCAAGAAAGCTCAAGAGTACAAGCATCTGGTCTAAGTGATCTTAGAAATGTATCAATACCGAGTGAATTTGAAACAGTTAATTTTGGTTCACTGGACGGACAAAACCTAGGCAGTATACAAGCGGCCGTAAGAGGCGTAATTCCGGTTGAAGACGGTGGTGGCGATCCTAACTTGCGTTTTTCTAGCGATACTAATTCACGCATCACAAAGAGCAAAATATTTAGAATAGGGGGCGAATGGCAAGGCGATAGATTATTTGCAAGTGTTGAAGCCTCAACCTCTCGTTCTGATTCAACTACACCAAGCTTTAATACAACGCTTAATTTTATAAATCCAAATGTTGCTACTAATTCTTCAAATGAAAACGGGACTCCTTTTGAGTATGATCTTACAGGTGATGCACTTACGTTTGGGATTGCAACGGGAGAGGCAAACGCGCCAACAATGGCTCAATTGCTCGACCCTGCAAATGTTGTTCTACGTGACGTAAACCAAGGGCAAGATGAGTCAGAAAATACAGAAGATGCGTTTCGTACAGATTTTACATATTACTTAGATGATGTAATAACGTCAGTCGATTTTGGTTACCGCTACAGTAAAACGAGTAGTGTGTCGGATCAAGTTCGCTCTAACGTTGGTTTAAGAAATATGGCTGATAGCCCAACGGGTGATTTATTTGCACAATTATTAACAGCGGGCCCAGATAACTTTAACGATGGTGATGGGCGAGCACTTTATATTCGTGATTTCTTACTTATTAACCCAGAGCTTGCATCCTCTGATCCACAAGCCGTATTAGCAGCGCTAAACCAAGCGATTGAAGCTAATAATGCAATAACGGGTTCTGATCGTGGTCCAATAAGTTCACCAACGTCTCAAGTAAATGCGTTTTTTGATATTGAAGAAGAAACACATGCCTTATATGCACAAGCAAATTTTGAGTACGGCATGTTTCGCGGTAACTTTGGCCTACGTTATTTAGAGACTGAAGTTACATCGCTAGGTAACTCTGTTACTCAAGATGGAAGTGGCAACGAACTGGTTACTCAGCTAACGTCTAAAGGTGATTACGATTTCTTTTTACCTCGATTCAATTTAGCCGCGAATGTAAGTGAAGATGTGATTGTTCGTTTAGGTTGGTCAAAAGATATTAGACGCCCAGATTTTGATGACCTATCTACATCTGTTACGTTTGGCACCAGCCCTAATAGTGCCGTTTCAATTGGTAATTCAGGCTTAGCACCAGAAGAAGTAACCTCTTTCGATATATCCACAGATTGGTATTTTGCACCCGCTGCTTTGTTAAGTGTGGGGTACTTTCATAAAACACGTAGCGATTTGCACGTTACACAGCAAGTTGACCCATTTGAAGACCCAAGCACAGGCTTTCGCGATACAAATGGTCCAGAGTGTGAAGGAGGCGGCATATTTAATCCAATTGCAGACATAAACGTGTTTGGCCCAGATGCTGGCGTAGGGTTATGTGTACCAACACAAACTACTATTAATGATTCTGGTGAAACAACACAGCAAGGTATTGAGCTTGCAGCTCAATACGACTTATCAAGTTTTGAAAAAGAGCTAGGTTGGGCATCAGGTTTTGGTGTGGTTGCTAACTATACCTATCAAGAATTTTCTGGTGGTGAATCATTTGACACTGCAACGAGTCGTGCAAATGCTGTTTTTGCATTAACAACCGGTAACCCGGATGCAGACATAAGTGCTAAGCAATCACTCATTGATCTGTCAGAAAACGCATATAATATTACATTTTACTATGAGAAATACGGTCTATCTGCTCGAGCGCGTTACACGTGGCGCGAAGGGTACCGTTCAACTGACTTTGGTAGCACCTCAAGCTTCCCATGGGGTTTCCCTGTTGTTCAAGAAGACAGAGGGCAGCTTAATGCCAGCATAAGTTATGATGTGAACGATCAGCTAAATATCGGTATTGAAGCTGTAAACTTAACTGAATCAGAAGTTAGCCAGTCTTGTGTTAACGAAGGTGCTTTACTTTGTTTCCAAGGTATTACAGACCGCCGTATTACATTTGGCGCAAGCTATAGATTTTAAACGTTATAGTTAAATCGAGTCTATAAGTGTGTGTATTTAAAGACGCTAAAAGCAAGCCACCTGGCTTGCTTTTTTTTAACTAAAATTAGTTAATATTTATAAGGATGATTTATCCCACTTTGTATTTACTTTTAAATACTGTTACTGCGGCAATGTCTTGCGGCACTGCCACCAGTAATTATTATTGAGATAGTATTAAACCAATACCTTTATTTTTTAACCTTACCCTTAAGAACATAAATTTCACCATCGAAACTGCCTTGTATCGTCAGTCCTTGGCTTGCCAACTCTTGTAAATATTCGATATGGTCATCAGTGATATGCTGGCCCGGTACTAAAAGTGGTATACCTGGTGGATATGGAGTAACTAAACCTGCACAAATGCGGTTGTTGCTTTTACTGATAGGTACAGATTCGCGGTCGCCATAAAAAGCATCGCTTGGAATACACGCCAAGTCTATGGCAGGTAAATTTTCAGGTAAGCGAGCTCTACGCGTCGATTTCGATAGCTTTACCTTACCGCTGTCTAGCTTTTTCAACGCATTGTACAAACGAATTATTTTTGAGCGCGTGCCGCCAAGCGTAAGTAAAACCAAAATGGTGCTGTGTGTGTATTTTTCTATCTCTAGCCCAATTTCATCCAGTAGATATTTATGAATATCTTTTAATGAGTAAGGTAGCTCACTAATATCAATAAGGATTTTTAATGGGTCGTGACCCATGTTATCACCACTAAAATGCGGGAATATTTCCATAAAGTCTTGCTTAGCTAATACTTTAATTTGCTTAAGCGAGGCCATCTGTTGTTTAAACTCTTCAACATGATTTAGCAGCGCGTTGAGCAGCTTATAGCCTTCCATCTCTAATTGCTTTTGGCATACGTCGAGAGACGCAATAAGCTGATATTTAGGCGATGTGCTCGCGTAGATACTGTAAATATCGCGGAAGAAATCTGCATCAAAATCGGGGTCGTTAATATGAATATAAGACGCCTGAGAAAATGCCGATACTACTTTATGCGCCGAATGCGTAATGTAGTCAGCCCCAGCATGTATGGCTGAATAATGACGAAAGCTAGGATGAAACAAAGAATATGCAAACCAGGCTTCATCTATAAACACTTTAATACCATGTTGATGAGCGTAATCTACCACTTGTTTCAGATCGCTAAGTAGACCATCGTAAGTACAACCAGTAAGCACCAATAATTTAGCATCTGTATTGTTTTCAATTGCCAACTTAATATCGGCCAACGACGGTGGCGCGAAAATACCGTATTTTGGATTTAGTATACTCGCCAAATAAATGGGGTAACTAGCTGATTGCAAGATGCCATAGTGTACGGACTTATGGCAATTACGGTCGACAATTACTTTATCTCCCTTGCGCAGCAGTGTCTGCAAGATGATTTTATTTGAGGTAGATGAACCATTTGTAACAAAGTAGGTGTGTTTAACCTCAAACGTCGCCGCGGCTGATTCTTGAGCGCGACCAATGGTATTGGTGCTGTCTGATAATGAACCTAGCGAGTCTACCGAAACCGACAGGTCGCCAACAAATACATTGCGGCCGTAAAACTGATAAAAATCTTTGATGTAAGGTGAGTTTCTAAAGCTAGAACCTCCACTATGACCCGGTGTGTGCCAAGAGTCGTTTGCTTCACCAACGTAACGACGATATGCCGTCCAAAATGGCGTTTCAGAGCGGTCGTCAAAATCGTTAATCATATAACCTAAAATAGCTTCTGGGTCAGAAATTACTTCATCTTTAAAAAAGAAGGATTCGATTTCTTCTGATTCGTTTACGATCTCCAGCCCTTTAGTGTCGTCGCCAATAACATAAACCGGCAGCTCAAGACGAATTGCCTTTAACTCTTCAATAAAGCGGCTATACATCCGCTCACCCACCTTGTTGTGCATATCCCAGCTTAGAACTACGGCTTGAATATCACCATCTTCCTCTACATGTTCCAACGCGCGTTTAAGCTCGAGGCATTCAATAATATCGATATGAATATCATCTCGCTCAAAGTTAGGAATGGTCTTTGACAGATTAGTTGAAAGCCCTTGTAAGGTGGCTGGGTCTTGTTCAATTATCAAGATACGAAGTAGAGGTAGCATAGGGGGTTTCGCAATATAATTTATAATACTCAGTAGCATAACCAAAGGAGTGTAACTTGTGAAATTAATACTTTGATAATGTTCTATTAATTGTACAATTTTACTAACACGGCCTTACGTATAAAAATGTTTTATCTAGATTTATTTACAAGATATCGATAGGTGAAAGAGACTAAAATCTGGTACTTGAGCTTTAACGAACTGAAGCATGGATTAGGATCAATTAGTTAGCCTATTTTGTACGTCTAATAATTGAATCTTGCACTAATTTCAGTAGTAGTGACTGGCAAGGTTGATATGCAGGATTGGCAAACATAAAAAAAATATAGTTATTATGCTTATAGTAAGGCGCTATCAAATGATATTATATAGAAAAAGTCAGGGCTAACAAATGATTGATGCAGATGATGTAATTGAAATTGAAAATCAAGGCGAACTTGAGTTAACTGCGCACCCACATCAAATGGGTACAGATACTCAAATACGGATCGCTAAAGAGCAATCTAGCATATTTGAACTACTTCGTAAGGAGGGTCGAGGTGATTTAGTTCTTGCTCCTGATTTCCAGCGAAAAAATGTCTGGGACAGAAAGCATCAATCTGAGTTGATCGAGTCAATACTAATGGGCATTCCTATACCTTTGATATACCTATTCGAAGATGAAGAAGGTGTGAGACAAATTATCGATGGTAAACAAAGGATTACAGCTTTAAAACAATTCAAAAACAACAAGTTTACGCTAACAAATCTTTCTATGCTTCCTGATCTCAAAGGAAAGAAATTCGATGACATACCTCCTTTACTACAAGCGAAGTTGGAAGACTATCAACTACATTCTTATGTGATACAACCACCAACACCAGAATACGTAAAGTTCAATATTTTTGAGCGAGTCAACCGAGGTGGAATTAACTTAAACAAACAGGAAATGCGTCATGCTCTATATCAAGGAAAGGCTACAATCCTTATTAAAGAGCTAGCAGAAAGCCAGCAATTTAATAACGCAACAGGTAATGGTGTAAAACCAAACCGTATGCGTGATAGATACTTAGTACTGAGGTTTGTCGCGTTCTATCTATTGATCACAGATCAGCTAAAAGACTCCTCTATTCAATATAAATCAGATGTTGATGCATTCTTAGCTTCAGTCATGAAATATATAAATACTAAAGCCTCAGCAAGCCTGATAGCTCACGTTAAAAATGTATGTTTATACGGAATGGAAAGTGTATACAACGTCTTAGGGGACGAAGCATTTCGGTTTAAGCCGAATGGAGGCGGAAATAGGCGACCTGTAAACATGGGGCTGTTTGAAATGTTAGTATTTGCATTTTGCTATGTAGACTATAAGCAATTAGATCATCAAAAAGCTAAAGAACTTATCGATGATCATAAAGTAAACGTAGATGATGAAGGCCTTTTTTCAGGTTCAATTGATACCGCAGAATTTGTAAGAGTTAGGTTTGATAAAGCTCAAAAAATAACACAAGGACTTAACAATGCTTAAGCAACTTGATATTAAAAATTTAAAGAGTATTGATAGTGCATCTCTAAGACTTGCTCCATTGACACTTTTGACTGGGGCAAATTCTTCTGGGAAATCAACCGCTATTCAAGCCTTGATGCTGCTTATCAGAAACAGCGATGCTAGTAATCGCTATAGTATGGAAGAACTTATTCGATACTTAAGTGACTTTGCGACAATACGTAATAAAAAGAACAACGCGAAGTCCATTAACATAACCGCAATTGACACTGAGAATAATAACTACTCCTTAGACATCACTTCAGATTCTCTGCATATGTCGAGCAATCTACCTTACCTTTATGAGCTAAAGGAGGAATGTAGTGGTATAGAGCTTTTATATCTAAATGCAAACCGAATAGGTGCACAAGATCTAGTGCAAATATCGGAGCGTAAAGTCGGTAATTTAGGTGAATATCTATTTTCAACTTTTGATAAAGTAAAGGGTAAAAAATTACCAGACTCATTACTTAAATTTGAAGGATCTAAAACTATTTCATATCAAGTCAGTAAGTGGTTGAGCTTTATAACTGGCTCTAATACTGAACTTGTTACGGAAAATATTAGTGACAAAGTAAAGGTTTCTTTTAACGTAAAGGATATCGATAGCAATGTATCCCCATTCAACCTTGGGGCTGGAATAAGCTATATCTCTAAGGTCATCATAATATGTTTAATGGGAAAAAAAGGGGATCTGGTACTCTTGGAGAATCCAGAAATTCAATTGCATCCAAAAGCCCAAGCCCAACTAGGGGTGTTTTTGTCATTTATTGCAAACAGTGGAATACAGTTAGTAGTTGAAACTCACTGCGAGCACTTGATAAACAAAATTGCTTACGAAGTTTATGAAGATCATATATCGAGCGATGACATTGTCATCCATTATAAAAGCAGTGTTGAAAGTGACTTTGAAACTATTTTAATAGATGATAATGGCGAGTTTAACGATATTGATGGCAATATTATTAGCTTTCCTAGTGGCTTTTTTGATGCAACACTCTCTGACTTGATGAGCATGAGGTAACTGATGGCTGAAAAAATGGTTCTCAACACCTCCTTGTTAATTGCTTATGAAAATATGGCTTTTGAACCTCGCAAATACCAAAAGAAATATAAGCGCTTGATGAAGTTGATATCACTGCCATATAAAACAAATAAAAAGCAACTAATAAGAGCTAAAGCTGATGGATTAAATCAAACTGTATACGATAGACTAATGCCCCAGCTTCAGAACGAGCCTGACAGAGATGATTCTCTGGAAGTATTAGCATCCAAAACAAGCTTGAAAGTAATTTTAACTGAAGATGAAGAGGCAATTTTACCCTATGTATATTATCGCTCTTCATTTATTTCAAATCAGATAACTATTAGCCTAAAAGCTTCAGAGAATAGAGGTGATCTCGTTCGATACCTTCAAATGCTTTGTTTTTCTGCTACCCGAGTAACTATCTGTGACAATTATTTAGCGCAAGGTTGGGATAATACTCAAAGTTTATTTAGAGCTGTATTTCCTAGAAATAAATTAGACATTCAGTTTGTTGAAACACCAAATACTTTAGCAGTCATTAAAAATAGCACTAAGGTGACGGATGGCTTTGCTAAATCAATTTGTATTGACTGGGTAGTTTCAGAAAGCACACTATATCAAAGCTCTCATGATAGATACTTATTAATTGAGGCACCCCAAGGAAATATTGAAGTAATGATTTCTAGCGGTTTCGATCATATTTGGAAAACTAACCCTAAAGAAATTACCTGTGTTATTAGAGAAAAATAAAAAACTAAAGGGCCAAATCTTGACTCCAGGCATCATAATTATTAACAGTCCACAATTTGCTCTAAAGAGAGCTAAGGCTATTCAGTCTTATCTTTAAATTCACACAAGTCTTCAATAATACAGCTGCCGCATTTTGGCTTACGCGCTACGCAGGTGTAACGTCCGTGAAGAATCAACCAATGATGCACGTCTACTTTAAATTCAGCAGGTACTACTTTTTCAAGCTTTTGTTCTACAGCTACAACATCTTTACCCATGGCAAGTTTAGTACGATTAGATACACGAAATATATGTGTATCCACGGCTATTACAGGCCAGCCAAAGGCGGTATTGAGTACAACATTAGCTGTTTTTCTGCCAACGCCCGGTAGAGCCTCTAACGCTTCACGATTTTCTGGCACGATGCTGTTGTGCTCATCCACCAATATTTGGCACATTTTGTATACGTTAGCAGCTTTGGAATTAAATAAGCCGATAGTTTTTATATAATCACGCAGTGTATCGTGACCTATATCTAAAATTGCTTGTGGCGTATTGGCAACTGGAAAAAGTTTACGAGTGGCTTTATTAACGCCTACATCGGTTGCTTGTGCTGAAAGAGTTACTGCTACTAGCAACTCAAATGGGCTTGAATATTCAAGCTCTGTAACTGGATGCGGGTTATCGTCGCGCAGGCGCGACAGTATTTGGTGACGTTTTTCTTTATTCATGCAACTTAAAACGTATTAGTGCTAATTGTTGCTCTAATACGTTTTCCCCTTAAGTTAAGCTAGTAACACGTGCTCGAGGGCCTTTTTCAGCCTCTGGCGGTGCAACTTGTTTTGATTTTATTTGTGCGTCAATTACGTTTTTTGCAGCAATAAGTAGCCCAAGTCCTAAAAAGGCACCCGGTGGTAAAATTGCGAGTAAAAATTGGTTATCAAAGTTAAATACTTCTATGCGCAAGCTCTGTGCCCATTGGCCAAGTAATAAGTCGGCACCGTCAAACAGCGTACCTTGGCCGATTAGTTCGCGCATAGTACCTAATACTAACAGTACAGCCATAAAGCCTAAGCCCATCATTAAGCCGTCAAATGCTGATAAATGAACAGGGTTTTTAGAGGCATATGCTTCGGCGCGGCCAATAATGGCGCAGTTAGTTACAATCAACGGAATAAAAATTCCCAATGATTGATATAAACCAAAGGTATAAGCGTTCATAAGTAATTGAACTATTGTTACAAAGCCCGCGATGATCATTACAAATACAGGTATACGAATATCTTTTGGCACCCAGTTACGCACAATTGATACGGTAACATTAGAGCCTATTAGTACGAGTAAAGTTGCTAAGCCTAAACCTAAGGCATTTGTTACCGTTGAGGTAACGGCAAGCAGTGGACATAAACCTAAAAGCTGCACAAGGGCAGGGTTATTTACCCATACACCTTCTTTGTATAATGTTTTTAACTCACTCATTTAGCTACCTCCATACATTCGGCATTAGGTGCTGCAAAAATATCATCAAAATTAGTTTGTGCGAACAATACGGCATTTTTAACAGAGCCCACAACAGCACGTGGCGTTATGGTCGCGCCTGTAAATTGATCAAACTGGCCGCCATCTTTTTTTACAGCCCAGCGAGCGTCTTCTTCGCCTTCAACCGTTAAGCTTTTAAATGTTGTGATCCAAAGTGATTTTTTAACTTCTACTTTGTCGCCTAAACCAGGGGTTTCTTCGTGTTTAGTCGTACGCACGCCAGCAATAGTGCCATCGCTCAATACAGCTGTTAATAAGTTAATATCGCCACTGTAGCCGTTTGGCGTAACATGCCTAATAACAACAGCGACTGGTTTATTGTTTTTACGAGCACGGTAAATTACTTGGTTTGCGTGTGGGCCTAGTTTTTCGTCAGTAATAATTACGCAATCTTGTGATAATTGATTGTCGTACGATTTTGGGTCGAGCACTTCTTGTAGCTGCGCAGTAAGTTGCAGTTGTTCTTGCTCTGCAATTTTATCGGCAGTAAGCGCGTTGATAGAGGCAACTAAGCCCGTTGTTGCTAACGCAAACGCAGTTAAAATAGCACCATTTTTAGCCATTGACGAAATGATCATTTTACTGCTCCATGGCCATAAGTACGTGGCTGTGTGTAGTAGTCTATTAGCGGCACTGCAATATTAATCAATAATACGCTAAATGCGATGGCATCAGGAAAACCACCAAAGGTACGAATTAAATAAATTAGTAAGCCAATTAGCGCGCCATAAATTAAGCGCCCTTTGTTAGTTGTTGCTGCAGATACCGGATCGGTTGCTATAAAAAAGGCCCCCATCATAGTGGCACCACTTAATAAGTGAAATAGGGTGCCCGGCTCTGTACCTGGTGATGCGATATAACCAATAGCACTACATACAGCTAAACTTGCGATAAAACTTACAGGAATATGCCAGTTAATTATTTTTGCTTTTAATAAGTATAAACCACCCACTAAAAAGCCTAAGTTAACCCACACCCAACCAAGGCCAGCCCATTCGTTAAATAATGGCTTTTGCATGCTTTCGGTAACGGTTAAACCGTGTGCTATGTCTGTTTTAACAGTATCCAGCGGTGTTGCCATTGTTAGGCCATCAATCCCTGCACGTACTTGATCTAGGCTAAACCCAGAGGCCGTAAAATCGGTGAATATTAGCCTTAGCTGATCAGCAAAGGCTATTGGCGTATTTATTAAATCGGTAACAGGCAACCATGCGGTCATTTGTACCGGAAACGAAACTAAAAGCAGTACATAAGCCGCCATTGCTGGATTGAATAAGTTAAACCCAAGGCCGCCATAAAGCTGTTTTACTATAACAATAGAAAATAAACAGCCAATAACGATTATCCACCAAGGGGCAAGTGGTGGGATACTCAGTGCCAATAACACGGCAGTAAGCCACGCACTGCCATCACTTAATGCAGGCCAAACAGGGCGCTTTCGTATTAGCATTATTGCAGCTTCAAATACGCTTACAGCAACAAGCGCTAGTACCAGTTGAATAAGCACACCTGTACCAAAAAAGAAAACTTGAGCAATTAGCCCAGGAATACACGCAGCAATAACGCTAAGCATTAATCGCGTTAACGATTTATGGCTGTGATTATGCGGCGAACTGGCCATGGTTAATTTCATGACTGATTATTTCCTTCTTTTTGTAACTTTTTAGCTTTTGCTCTCGCAATTGCAGCAGCCACGGCGGCTTTTTTCTTATCGTCGGCTGATTTAGGTTTATCTGCGTTAATAAGAACTGATGAGTCATCGGTGTTACTTTCTGCACTCTTAGGTGCTGCGCTATCAACTTGTGGCTCTTGGGGCTGAGTTTGTTCGGTATCTTCTAGTGCTTTAGCCGCTTTTTTAGCTTTAGCACGAGCTATGGCCGCCGCTACCGCTGCTTTTTTATCATCAACGGGTGCCGCGCTTTGTGGCTCTTCACTCACGGTTTGCTCGGTTTCTTCTAATGCTTTAGCTGCTTTTTTAGCTTTAGCGCGGGCAATAGCCGCCGCTACCGCTGCCTTTTTGTCATCAACAGGGGCATCGCTTTGTGGCTCTTCACTCACTTTTTGCTCAGCGTCTTCTAATGCTTTAGCCGCTTTTTTAGCTTTAGCACGAGCAATGGCCGCCGCTACCGCTGCTTTTTTGTCATCAACAGGGGCATCAGTTTGTGGCTCTTCACTTACTGTTTGTTCAGCGTTATCTAATGCTTGTGCTGCCTTTTTGGCTTTAGCGCGAGCAATGGCCGCAGCTACGGCTGCTTTTTTATCATCAGCAGGCATATCGCTTTGTGGCTCTTCACTCACGGTTTGCTCAGCGCCATCTAATGCTTTAGCCGCTTTTTTAGCTTTTGCACGAGCAATGGCCGCCGCTACCGCTGCTTTTTTGTCATCAACAGGGGCATCGTTTTGTGGCTCTTCACTTGCTGCTTGTTCAGCGTTATCTAATGCTTGTGCTGCTTTTTTAGCTTTAGCTCGAGCAATGGCCGCAGCTACCGCTGACTTTTTATCATCAACAGGGGCCACGTTTTGTGGCTCTTCACTTGCTGCTTGTTCAGCGTTATCTAATGCTTGTGCTGCTTTTTTAGCTTTAGCGCGAGCAATGGCTGCAGCGACTGCTGATTTTTTATCATCAACGGGCGCAGTATCGGCCGATTCATCTGTTTGAGATTTTTGCTCTTTATATTTACGCGCTTGTTCTTTACGTAGTGCGCGCTCTTTTGCTACTTCGCTGTTGTCAGGTTCTAATTCAGCAGATTGATCGCCTAGCTTTTTAGCTTTAGCGCGTGCAATAGCAGCTGCAACAGCTGATTTTTCATCGCCGTTATCTGATTTATTTTTAACGCGGGCTAGTGCCTCTGCTACTTTTTGCTTTTCGTCAGCAGATTTAGCTGCAGGTTTACGTTTGTGGCGGTTTTGACGTTCTTCTTGCTCGCGATCTAAACGCTCTTTTCGTGCATCAAAACGCTCTTTTGCTCTGTCGGCTTTAATTTTATCCGCTTGTTGTTCTTTAATTTCAACTTTGGCTATACGGTAGTACTGTACAAGAGGGATTTCGCTTGGGCACACATATGCACAAGCACCACACTCAATACAGTCAAATAAATTATGCTCTTGTAGTTTGTCGTACTCTTTTGATTTAGCAAACCACTGCAATTGCTGTGGTAATAAAGAAGCAGGGCAGGCATCAGCACAAGCGCTACAACGTATACAGGCTTTTTCAGGGCCGGGCTCCGCTAGCTCTTTATGATCAGGCGCTAAAATACAGTTAGTTGTTTTAACTATGCCAATACGCACTGTGGGTAGCGTAAAGCCCATCATTGGGCCGCCCATTACAACACTTTGCTGCGGTACAGGTGAGAAACCTTGGCAATCAAGTAAATGCTTTATTTCAGTGCCAAGTAGTGCCCATACATTCCCAGGCTTATGAATAGTGTTACCTGTTACCGTAACTATACGTTCAATGAGTGGTTTACCTTCATAAACGGCTTGTTGTACGGCAAACAAAGTCCCGGTGTTATGCACTAAAATACCAATATCGGCAGGAATACCAATGCTAGGAACTTCACGGTTAGTAAGTAATTTAATTAATTGCTTTTCACCGCCAGATGGATAAATAGTTGGCACCGTTTGAATAATAATTTTTGAGTTATGCTCAGCTGCTTGCTTCATCGCGGCAATCGCTTCAGGCTTGTTATCTTCTACACCCACAATGCACAGTGTTGGGTTTAAAAGTTGCTGCATTATTTCAATGCCTTGGATAACTTCTTTAGCGTGTTCGCGCATTAAAACGTCATCGGCAGTAATATAAGGTTCGCACTCAACAGCATTTACAATCAAAAATTCGATAGGTTGCTTGGTATCTGCTTTTACATAAGTAGGAAAACCAGCACCACCCATACCGCTAATACCGGCTTGGTGAATAATATTTATCAGCTCATCATGACTAAGCTCAGCAGGATTTTTATTTTTATTTAGAGCTACCCATTCGTCTTTGCCGTCTGGTTCAATAATAACACTTAGTTCAGGTAGGGCCGATGGATGTGCTGATGGCATAGGTGCAATATCAGTAACCACACCAGAGCTTGGAGCATGCACAGGTACCGACCAGTTAGCAGCAGGCGCTGTAAGTGGTTGGCCTTTTAAGACGTGTTGGCCTTTTTCTACAAGTAACTTACCGTTTGCGCCTATGTGTTGCTTAAGCGCAACAATGAGTTTGTCGGGCAACGGTAGGCGAGTGATACTCGCACTATTAGAGAGTGATTTTTGTTGTGGTGGGTGTATGCCGCCAGGAAATGCCCACACGGTGCCTTTTTTTATTTGTTCAAGTAACTTGTCCACTCAAACCTCTAATCTATTTGTGTAACAGGAATAGCATCTAGCTGCCATTTCCAGTTTTGTTTAGTTTCGGCTACAGGTAGCATATCAATGCAATCTACAGGGCAAGGCTCAACACATAAATCACAGCCAGTACATTCATCAATTAATACAGTGTGCATTTGACGAGTTGCGCCCAAAATGGCGTCAACCGGGCAGGCTTGAATACATTTGGTACAGCCAATACATTCATCTTCGCGAATATAAGCCACTGTTTTTATAGGTTCTGCTTGCTCGCCACCGGCAAGTGGTTTTTCATCAACACCCATTAAGCCGGCAAGCTTTTTCATGGTTGATTCGCCGCCCGGTGGGCATTTATTTATTTCATCGCCATTGGCTATGGCTTCGGCGTAAGGGCGACAACCCGGGTAGCCACATTGTCCGCATTGAGTTTGCGGCAAAATAGTATCAATTTGCTCAACAATAGGGTTACCTTCAACGCGAAAGCGAATTGCTGCAAACCCTAAAATAAGTCCAAAAATGAGTGCTAGCGAACCAATCGCTATCAAGGCATAAAACAAGGTCATATTAAAACTTCACTAATCCAGTAAAACCCATAAACGCCATCGACATTAAGCCTGCAGTGATCATTGCAATAGAGGCGCCTTTAAAAGGCGTAGGAACGTCAGCAGCTGCTAAACGTTCTCGTAGTGCTGCAAATAATACAAGCACTAAAGAAAAACCAACCGCAGCACCAAAACCATACACTGCAGATTGTAAAAACGAATGATCTTCTTTGATATTTAATAAAGCCACACCTAATACCGCACAGTTAGTGGTGATCAGCGGTAAAAATATGCCTAATAAACGATATAGAGTAGGGCTTGTTTTACGCACAACCATTTCGGTAAATTGCACTACAACGGCAATCACTAAAATAAAGCTCATGGTGCGTAAAAAGGCGATATCCAGAGGGATTAAAATATATTGATTAACTAAATAGCTAGTTACAGAGGCAAGGGTAAGCACAAACGTGGTTGCCAAAGACATACCAATCGCCGTATCAAGCTTACCTGATACGCCCATAAACGGACATAAGCCTAAAAATTGTACTAATACAAAGTTATTAACCAGAACGGTTCCAATCAATAACAAGACATATTCTGTCATGTGTGCCTCACGCTATAATAAACGTGGGTATTATCCTTTTTTCTTTATCGATTAACAACACATGAGAAGCAAATAAACGACTCAATCAGTAATGATATTAAAGCGACTTAAGATTTCAGGTGTAATTAGAATAGGATCGATATTATATGGCTTTAAAATATCTTTAAATTGATCGTGTTCTTGGTATAAATCTAATAGGGCTTTATTAAATAGGGCAATTTGTTCAGGAGATAATTGAATTTTATTAAAACCAATAAAATAGGGGGATTCGCTTTGTAAAAAGGCCAAATTAACATGATGTAAGTTAAATTGTTTTAGCCTAGCGCGTGCTTGTAAAGTATTGGCAAAGTACCCATCTATACGATTGTTTTCTATCATTTTTACACCCGTGCCATTGGCATCGGTGAGTAAAACAATATCAAATTCCCTCAATCCATCTTTAATCATTTGTTGCTGTATTTTGATTAGTTGAAAAGACGCATTTGAAGGGCCAAAAACAGCAATTTGCATTTTTTGTAGATCATTGAGGCTTTTGATGGTTTTTTTTGCACCCTCAGGTTGAAAAAAGGCATATTGCATTTTCATAAGCGGGATCGAAAAATAAAGCCATTCGTCACGGTCAAGATTCCAGCCCATAGGAAAGTTTCCTTGAGCTTGCAGGTTTTTTAACATGAGCTTAGAGCGACGATTTGGTACGCTGACAAACTCACATTTATAATTGAGGCGTTTACACGCTAAGGTAAGTATATCAACAAAGGGGCCAGCGGCATTATCGTGTTCATCAACAAATGAAAATGGAGGATAGTTATGAGTGCTAAAAACTAATTCTTTTTGCGGGGCGTTTGCGTACAAACTCAAAGGCATAATAAAAAGTATAATAAAGGTAATTACTCTTTTCATGATGCCTCCAATAGACTATATGTCTTTAGGTTTTTCTATGTAATAACCTTGAACGCCATCTAAACACAACGTTTCTATAATGTGCTTTTCTTCTTGGCTCTCAACGCCCTCAGCAAATACACTAACACCAATGCGGTGGGCTAAATCGACCATTAAGCGCATAAAGTACTGATTGTTTTTATCGTCTTCGAGGCCGCGAGTATAACTTGCGTCCATTTTAATAAAGTCAGGTTTTAAATCGCGGAAAAACTTAAACGAAGTTAAGCCAACACCAAAACGTTCAACTGTAACGCGTGCGCCAACACGGTGAACCATGTCGATAAAGCGCTTACTAGCCTTGATGTTTTGCTGTAAACCAAACTCGCTTACTTCAAATACTAGTTTAGATGCAATATGCGTATCTTTCAATAATCGGCGCTCTAGCCAAATTACAAACTGATCGTTGTGTGCACTAGAGGCTGTTACGTTTAAACCAAAAAACTTTTCAGATAAATTACGGCTTTTAACCTTTTCAAGAGAAGAGTCAATTATCAGGCGATCAATTTCTATTGCCATATCAAGCTTTTCGGCCATCGCTAAAAAAGAAGCGGTAGGCAGTACTTGATTGTCTTCTGTTTTAAATCGAACTTGTACTTCAGCGTAGGCTTTTATGCTTTTACCAAGCGGCATAATGTTTTGCATCACTAAATGCACACGCTTAGATTCAATAACTTCTTTAATAACCTTACGCCAGTTTTGATTACCAAAACCCGCACTTACGTTATTAACTAAATCGGTTTCGCGTTGTACGTGCCATGCGTTTACTTGTTTTGATTGCGCCATACTCATCGCGTTATCAACAACAGAAAGCAATTCGCCTAACGGCTTACCTTTTTCGTAACCTACAATACCTGTATTTGCTACCGAGCTTAACTCTTGGTTTTGTTGGTACTGCGTGAAGCGCGATTGCAGGTTTTCACCAAAGCGCTCAGCTTCTTTTAAAGGAATGTGGGGTAGTACGACAGCAAAGTCAGAGCTGTTTAATCTAAATATTTGGCTGCCAGTGTAAGTGCCGCTTATGTGCTTAATAATATCGGCAACGCCTTTTACGTACTCATCACCTTTTTGATAACCACGGCTTTGGTTTATAGCTTGTAGTTCGCTACAACGAACCATAGCTAAAGAGCCAAATGTACTTTGCTCAGTGTTTTCAATATTTTTTTCGTAGTACTCAACAAACATATTACGATTACCAAGCGAGGTAATTACATCTTTGTACGCTTCATGCTTAATAGTCATAGCAGCGCTTTGTATGTCTTCGTTTTTGTTTTTTAAGAAATGTGATAATCGATTAAAGCTAGGTACTAAATCTTTTCCCATTTTTTTCAATCGAGTGCCATCTAGTGCTGTTTCTAAATCATTATCAACTTGGTTTTGATTGATATAAATATCGATAATGTCAGCAACTGTTGTACTTATGTTTTTATTTAAATGGTAAAAAATAGATTTCATTAGAATTATTGGAATAATAACTAAAATGGCAGAAATCAAAATAACAATAAAAAGGGAGGTTTGTAGCTGCGACGCTAAATGCTCAATGTTAAGTACAAATTCAACTTTTATATCTGAGGCGTCATTTACAGCAAATTGAGGGCGCACTGAGTTAAAGTTAGAGAGTACAAAATCAGCAAACATTGGTAATTGAGTAGGGGGGTTAATACTAAATATTTCAGCCCCTTGGTAATCTCTTAGAGTGAAGCTTGAAAACGTTTTACCATCTGCAATTGATTGTTTTAAATTTTGAGCAGAAATATCGTCTAAAGAAAGGTCATTAATATACTTAGTAACAGTAGTTTGCGCACTTTTTTGTGCATCACTTACCGCAGTATCAAAGCTTATAGATATGAAGTAGCTTCCTGCTGCAACACACAATAACCAAGAGATAATTTGTATAAAAATAAGTTTTTTAAATCCAGCCATGTTTTCAGTCTTTTAATAATTCAAAAGGGAAGGAATCAAGTCCTTGATTAATAAACTAAGTACAGCGCATTAAGGAATAAACTAATGCTTTAGTTATATAAGGAAGAGTAGTGGAATTAGCTTGAGATGTCTATGAAATTCTTAGAATTGGCTCCCCCTCCCCGACTCGAACGGGGGACCTGCGGATTAACAGTCCGTCGCTCTAACCAACTGAGCTAAGGGGGAACTAAAGTAGTGATATTATTATGATGATTTGGCTCCCCCTCCCCGACTCGAACGGGGGACCTGCGGATTAACAGTCCGTCGCTCTAACCAACTGAGCTAAGGGGGAACTACATCATAAACATAAACTTGGCTCCCCCTCCCCGACTCGAACGGGGGACCTGCGGATTAACAGTCCGTCGCTCTAACCAACTGAGCTAAGGGGGAATCGTTTATGGTTGAAAAACTTGGCTCCCCCTCCCCGACTCGAACGGGGGACCTGCGGATTAACAGTCCGTCGCTCTAACCAACTGAGCTAAGGGGGAAGCGTCTTGCCTTTCAACGGGGCGAAATATTAATGACCGCGCCGCAAAGTGTCAACATATAAAAGTCATAAATTGAAAAAAGAGGTTTATTCGTTGTTTTTGTGTTCGATCTGCGTGTTTTATAGCTCTATTAAAGTTACTTTTTTAAAAATTTAAGAATAACAATGTGACTTTTATTATTGCTGAGCCTTCAAATTGGTTAAATTAAACACGGTATTAAAGTGGCTTGTTATTAAAAAACAACTCAAAAACATAAAAACTCATTTTTTACTTAGCGATATTTTTCGTATTTAATTCGTTTTTTGTTTTAATTTTCTAAAAATATATCTATGCGTATATTCACAGAAATATTTTTTGATCTAAATTGTGATCTAATCACTATGTATAAAATGAGTATTTGTTTTATCCGTTCAAAAATAGAGCAATCAATAACTTAACTTTGTATTAAACGTTTTTTTATACCTAACGTACAACTATGTTAAGAAGAAAAATTGGTGAGCTACAGTTTTTAGCGTGAGTTTATAAAAATGCCACAATTAACAAATGGTCAATTGGTTGGATATCACCGAAAATGGAGGCTCTCTCAAAGCCTTTATAAATGCGGGTTTGAATGAGTTATCCACGGTTTCTGTGGATAACTCTGTTTATGAAACTTTAAGAACATCATCGGCACCAATGGTTTAGGGTGCTACAACGATTTCAAGCTTTTAAATCACTATTTTTAATTCAATATAAAACAATGGGTTATGATTTGATGCTGAATGTATGCAACTCGATGAGGGAATTTTTTCGTAACGATAAACCAAGCAGTACCTTTGTGTAAAAAAGCATCATATATCACTGGGTGTTTGTAATAAAAGTTATAAAAATGTGTTTTAATTGGTTTTTGGTGTGTTTAGGCTCTATTTTAACAAAAAGATGCAAAAACTAAGTTTTACTATTTTTTCGAATCTTTACTTCTTTAATTACTTCAATTGTAGTGATAAATCCGTGGCTTGAACTGCCTTGATGCTTTAAAATGATTCGTTCAGTAAAAGAGGCCTATTTATTTCATGCGCGCAATTTCAAAATCCCAGACTCGCCCAGATTTACTAAACGATCCCATCTTGCCCACATTAAAGACGATGACCATCCCGATGATATTCGGCATGATCACGCTAATGATGTTCAATATTGTCGATACATTCTTTATAAGCTTACTAGGCACTGAGCCGCTTGCAGCGGTGAGCTTTACATTTCCGGTTACCTTTACCGTTATTAGCTTAGCAATAGGGCTGGGGATCGGTACATCGGCGGTAATAGCAAAAGCGCTCGGTAGTAATAAAATAGATGAAGCGCGTTTTGACGCCAGTATTTCTTTAATGGTTGGTGTGGTTCTGGTTATTGTGTTGTCATCTGTTGGGTATTTACTGATTGACCCCATATTTACTTTGCTAGGAGCGGGCGCACAAGTATTGCCGTTAATACACGAATACATGAATATATGGTTTATCGGTAGTGTATTTTTAATAACTCCAATGATTGGTAACTCGGTACTGCGGGCCAGTGGCGATACAAAAACGCCAAGTATAGTAATGGGTGGAGCAGGGCTCATAAACGCCGTACTCGACCCTATATTGATATTTGGTTTTGGGCCAGTACCAGCGTTAGGTATTCAAGGCGCGGCCATAGCAAGCGTTATTGCATGGTCGGTTGCTGTGGTTATTATTTTATATATATTAGCGGTTAAAAAACGCTTGTTGAGCCTAAAAGCAGGCAAGCAAACAGTGACGGGCGCTATTCGTAAAATATTAAAAATTGGTTTGCCTGCTGCCGGCGCAAACATGCTTACACCGGTTGCAATGGCCGTAATGACCGCTATGGTTGCGCATCACGGGCCAGAGGCCGTAGCTGCATTTGGAGTGGGAAGTCGAATAGAATCTATTGCAAGTATATTAGTGCTTGCACTATCGATGACATTACCGCCATTTGTTAGCCAAAACTTTGGCGCTGGCAAATTATGCCGCGTTAAAGAAGCGTATACCGGCACACTAAAATTTGTAATGGTATGGCAATTTGCCATTTACGTATTACTCATTGCATTTTCAGGTGTTATAAGCCAATTATTTGGTAAAGAACAAGCCGTAATAGATGTAATTAAACTCTTTATTTATACCATCCCGCTAAGTTATGGCTTACAAGGGGTGATCATATTATCAAATTCATCGTTTAATGCTTTACACAAACCAATGTACGCATTGGTATTAAGTGTCATTCGGTTATTCATATTTTATGTACCATTTGCTTATGTAGGCAACGAAATAGCCGGATTATTAGGGCTATTTATTGGCGCTGCTTTAGGTAACTTATTTACAGCAATAGTGGCATACAAATGGTTTATGAAAAAACTAGAAGCGCTGAGCGGCGAATCGTTACAGGAGTGCAATAATTGAGCGACCATTTTCAGTTAAAATCACATTTTAAACCAGCAGGCGATCAGCCCACAGCGATTAAGCAGCTATGCGAAGGATTAGAAGCAGGCCTTGCACACCAAACTTTATTAGGTGCCACCGGTACAGGTAAAACCTTTACCATGGCTAATATTATTAACGATTTAAACCGTCCAACAATAATAATGGCGCACAATAAAACGCTTGCCGCGCAGCTATATGGGGAAATGAAAGAGTTTTTCCCTAAAAATGCGGTTGAGTATTTTGTATCGTATTACGATTACTACCAGCCAGAAGCCTATGTTGTATCTAGCGACACATTTATTGAAAAAGATGCCTCGATAAACGAGCATATAGAACAAATGCGTTTAAGTGCGACCAAAGCACTGCTTGAGCGTCGCGACACTATTATTGTGGCGTCGGTATCGGCTATTTATGGTTTGGGCGACCCTAAATCATACATGAAAATGATGCTACTTTTAAAAGTGGGCGAAAAAGTAGACCAACGCGACATGCTACGTCGCCTAGCTGAAATACAATACACCCGCAACGATATAGATTTTAGCCGTGGTACATATCGTGTTCGTGGTGAAGTGGTTGATATATTTCCTGCAGAATCTAGCACCTTCGCAATTCGCGTAGAAATGTTTGATGACGAAATAGAGCGCTTAAGTATTTTTGACCCGCTTACCGGCGCCGTCGAAAAGCATATAATACGTACCACTATCTATCCAAAAACACACTATGTTACCCCGCGTGAAAAAATACTCGGTGCTATCGATAAAATACAAGAAGAACTAAAAGATCGAAGAGCCCAGTTACTCAGTGCTAATAAATTAGTAGAAGAGCAACGCGTAACACAGCGTACGCAATACGATATAGAAATGATGCGGGAGCTAGGTTATTGCTCTGGTATAGAAAACTACAGCCGCTATTTATCGGGCCGTACGCCGGGCGATCCGCCGCCTACGTTACTTGATTATCTCCCAGACGACGCATTGATGATTATTGATGAATCGCACGTAACCGTATCGCAAATTGGCGCAATGTATAAAGGCGACAGAAGCCGTAAAGAAAACTTAGTTGAGTATGGCTTCAGAATGCCCTCAGCAATGGACAACAGGCCGCTGCGCTTTGAAGAATTTGAAGCTATTTCACCACAAACAATTTATGTATCGGCTACACCTGGTGATTTTGAATTAGAGCGTTGTGTGGGCGCAATTGCAGAGCAAGTAATTCGCCCAACAGGACTGCTTGACCCACTTATTGAAGTTCGCCCAGTAGGCGATCAGGTTGATGACTTACTTTCAGAAATTTATAAAAGTGTAGAGAAGGGCGAGCGTGTACTTGTAACCACTTTGACCAAACGTATGTCTGAGGATTTAACCGATTACTTAAGTGAGCACGACGTAAAAGTGCGTTACTTACATTCAGACATAGACACGGTTGAACGCGTTGAAATTATTCGTGATTTACGTGCGGGTGTGTTTGATGTGTTAGTGGGTATTAACTTACTTCGAGAAGGCCTAGATATGCCAGAGGTGGCGCTAGTAGCCATACTTGATGCCGATAAAGAAGGCTTTTTACGTTCAGCGCGTTCAATTATTCAAACCATTGGTCGTGCTGCACGTCACTTAGATGGTCGCGCTATTTTATATGGCGACAGAATCACAAAATCGATGGCTAAGGCCATGGACGAAACAGCACGCAGACGCGAAATTCAGCATGCTTATAATATTGAACACGGTATAGAGCCGCATTCACTAGCCAAAAAGATTCTTGATGCGATGGATGTAGGCGAAGAAGCCGGCCCTAAAGATAACCTTAGACTTGTTCGTAAAGACTCTAAAAAGGTACTTAGCGCGAAAGAAATTACCGTGCAAATTAAGCAGCTTGAAACCAAAATGCATGCATACGCAAGCGATCTAGAATTTGAAAAAGCGGGCTCTGTTCGCGATGAAATACATGAACTACAACAACAGTTGATTAATTAAAAATGACAGCAAACTTTACTCCTCTTATTACTGCGCTTGAAGATGCGCCAATTTTAAAAAATGAACTGTGCCGTGTTTTTCATGGTCGAGGCCACAGTGTTGAGGCGTTGAGCCATATAAATTTAGACTTTTATCCGCCAAGTTTGTTTTTGGTTTCGTACGACGAAATTGACGAGCAAACACTAAGCGAGCTTACCGATGTTGTGTGGCAGTGGGCGCAAGCAAACCAGCCAGAACTTATTACGTCACTTGTGTATCAGCAACGCGCTGGTGTACAAAGCCAAAACACCGTGGTTTATGGGCAATTACCTAACCCGCATGTTGTAACCGAAAACGGCATTCGTTTTTTGGTTGATTTACAGAGCCGTCAAAATACCGGAATATTTCCCGATATGCGCAGCGGCCGTGAGTTTGTAATGGCTAATAGTAAGCATGGCAAAGTGCTTAATTTGTTTTCATATACGTGTGGGTTTTCGCTTGCAGCAATGCAAGGCGGGGCAGATCATGTAATGAACATGGATATGAGCAAAGGCGTACTTAAAGTAGGTAAGCAAAACCATCAACTAAACGGTTTTGAGCGCGGCGTGAGTTTTTTACCTCATGATATTTTAAAGTCGTTTGGAAAACTAAAAAAAGCAGCCCCGTTTGACTTAATAATAGTTGATCCGCCAAGCTTTCAAAAAGGCAGCTTTATATTAACTAAAGACTATCAAAAAGTGCTGCGCAGATTACCAGAGCTACTTTGCGACACAACACAATTGTTATTGTGTGCTAATAGCCCAGAGCTTAGTGAAGATGCGTTTAAAGTTTTAATAAATGAGCACACCGAAGGCGCAATTGAATTTGTTGAGCGCCTAGCCCCTACCGCACGCTTTATTGAAGTAGACAGCGACAGAAGCTTAAAAGCACTTATCTACAAAACGTCACAATCTGCTGATTAAATGAAGCTCAGCAAACGCCTAACTGCCATTGATACACTAATTTCGCAGCATCACGATATTATTTGGGATTGCTGCTGCGACCATGGTTATTTAGGCATGGCGCTACTAAAACGCGCAGCTGCAAACCAAGTCATTTTTGTTGATATAGTCGCCACTTTAATGGACGATTTAAGCGCGCAATTATCATCGATTAATAAATTACAAAAAAACTGTAATAAAAAACCGCAGTGGCAGGTCTTATGTCAGGACGTAGGCAAAATTGAAATTGCTCAAAGTAAAAGCCAAGTAGTTGTAATAGCAGGTGTTGGCGGTGAGCTGTTGTTAAGTTTAATACAACACATTATTGCTAATAATACCGTTGATAATTTGCAGAGTGTTCGTTTTATTTTATGCCCGGTGCACCACACTTATAAGTTACGAGCTGGTTTAAAGCAATTAGGTTTAGGGCTTGTAAGTGAGCAAATAGTTTACGACAACAAACGTTTTTATGAAGTGATTGAAGTGAGCTTTAGTAGCAATAATGAGATTAGTCATACCGGCAATAATATGTGGGATGTTAGTAGTGCAGAACACGCTATGTACCAACGGCAACTCATAAATCATTATAATAAAATGCTTAATAAAGATAAGCCATACTATCAAAAAGTTATAACAGACTATCAAGAACTCACCGATAGTTAAAAAAGCCCGAAAGTAGGGCGTACATGTGATCTAATTACGACATTGACGACGTAATGTGTTCATAGTTTATATCGCACAACGCGAGTTTATTTGGTTTATTTATGTCAGATAACAAGAGTCACATTAATCATTTGCTTAGCAATGAGCAAAAATGGCAACACAGTTACGAGCAACCTATTTATTATGCACCCCTCGTGCAATTGGCTAATAGTAGCTGGGTAGTGCCACAACATTTTTTACGTTACAAGCACACGCTTCAAAGCGTAAATGAAGTGCTTGAGAGTATTGAGTTTTCGGCTCACTTTAGAGTGCTTGCTGCACAAAAAGGTGAAGAAATTTACCTGCAAGTAGCAGTGCTGAGCCCAGATAACTATCAAAAAAGTGCATCTACAAATGAAGGTAAAGCCAAAAAGCTATTATTTGGCAGGCGCTGGATAGTAGAGGAAAACTTACCTACTTCAGAACTTATTCAAACTGCATTTTTAGCGTTAAAAGTAGCGCGTGAACATGAAGTAAGAGAGCTTTTTCAGTTAATGCAAAGCGGCGCAACAAGCACGCCATTTAATAACCATCACGACTTACCTGTAATGGCGCAAAACCCTGAGCTTGTTAAAAGCGCAAGTGCAAAAAGTCGTGTTGATGAAGTGCTTAAACGTATTGTATTTGCAGGAAAAAGTATTGAGCTTAAAAGCCAGCAGCAAGTAGCTGAGCAACATTTATATA
This sequence comes from Pseudoalteromonas sp. SWYJ118, assembly GCF_015864505.1. Classification (NCBI taxonomy): domain Bacteria; kingdom Pseudomonadati; phylum Pseudomonadota; class Gammaproteobacteria; order Alteromonadales; family Pseudoalteromonadaceae; genus Pseudoalteromonas; species Pseudoalteromonas sp. SWYJ118. The sequence continues at coordinate 48,755 of NZ_JADYXC010000025.1, forward strand.
CCGTTGAGCTTTTATGTGAGGGTTGCCAACTTAGCGAGTTTAATAACAAAACTATTTCGTTTTTAACAGCAGACTCATCTGCTAATAGTTTTTTACATGGCTTAATTACGGCATTAGTAGCTACAAGTAATGACTACGTGAACGAGCAATTTAAGTACAAAGGTTTTGCACGCTTTAGTAAGCACGTTGTGGTTGAACAAATAGGTAACTTAAGTATCGCTATGCGCTCGCCAAGTACCTTAGGGCTGTGCTCTATGGGTAAGCAACATGCTAACCAGTTAAACTTTGAGATAGACAGCGGGCGAGCACCACAGGGATGCGGGCAAGCTATTGGTGGCTTTTTAGCTGCACATGGTATTGAGCAGCCAGAAAACGCGCATTTATATCCAAATTATTTATAACAATTTAAAGCTTATTAATTTCATCTTTAACGCTAAAGCTTGAATCAGTAACAATAGCCTCAAGTGTTTGTACACGCTCTTTTAGTGCAAGCACTTGTGCGTTTGTTTCAGCTAGTTGTTTATGGGCATCGCTGTTGTTGTTTTGCATTTTATGCTTAAACTCAAGATGCTTTTTATACATATCGTAAACCACTCCTGAGCCAACCGAAATTAGCACAATAAGTACAATCATCGTAGTTCCAGACATAATCTCATTCCTTATCATTTTATTATTCGTTTATGGTTAAAGTATAACCTTTAAGCGCTTTTGATAAAGCTGACAATTGTAACTTAATTTGTATAGTTCACTTAAGCTCAGCTTTGAGTGTGTTCATCATTTATACACTTTAGATATTGTTTAATGGCAGCATAGCCACCATATAATAAACATACTTTAGTCAATACAGTGAGTTGCCATGTTAAATAATAAAATCCCACCGGTTATTGTTGTGCTGTTTTTTGCAGGCATAATGGCGCTTATTGCGCATTACAGTGTTATTGATTTCACCGCATTTATTACCTACTTAGCAGCAAGTTTGCTCATTATAGGGTGTGTTTTTTGTATTGCAGGTGTGGCGAGCTTTAAACTAGCAAACACCACTGTAAACCCTAATAAACCTGAACAAGCGTCAAAACTTATTACTAGCGGCATTTATAAAATCTCACGTAATCCTATGTATGTGGGTTTTGCATTTATTTTAGCAGGGTGGGGTATTTGGTTAAGCTCATTGTGGGCACTTTTATGTATTATAGGGTTTATTGCGTATTTAACGTTTTTCCAAATAATACCTGAGGAGCGTGCGCTCACTAAATTATTTGGCGAAGAGTTTACCGCTTACAAAGCGCGCGTAAAACGCTGGTTGTAATTTATACCTACTCGTTAAAATTAAACAAAAAAGGCTATCGATGATAGCCTTTTTTGTTTGTAGCAACTGTATTACTAATTAATTGCTGCTTATTCGTATTCTAACGGGTCTGTAATGTTATTTAGGGCAAATGCTTCAAGGCGCTCTTGGCACGCGCCACATTTACCACAGGCCTTTTCACGGCCGTTATAACAAGTCCACGTTTGGCTGTAATCTAAACCCATTTCAATACCGTCGGTTAAAATACCAATTTTAGTATTGTTTAAGTATGGGCTAAAAATTTCTACAGCGTCGTAGTTAGCAATACGACACACATCATCCATTTTTTGCACAAATTCAGGACGGCAGTCAGGGTAAATAGCATGATCCCCAGAGTGAGCGCCGTAATAAACTTGGCCAGCTTTAAGCGATACCGCGTAACCAACAGCAAGTGAGAGCAAAATCATATTACGATTAGGTACAATCGTACTTTTCATGCTTTCTTCTTCGTAATGGCCTTCAGGTACATCAATATCATCAGTAAGTGATGAGCCACCAATAAGTTGGTTAATCGCCGAAATATCAACAATTTTGTGCGGAACGTTTAATTTTTCGCACACACTTGCCGCTACTTTAAGCTCTTTTACATGACGCTGACCATAGTCAAATGATAGGGCATATACATCATGGCCTTGTTGCAGGGCTTTATTTAATACGGTAAATGAGTCCATACCGCCGGAATAAATAACAACTACTTTTTGCGTCATATCTGTTTTGCTCTTAGTTTTAATAGAGGTTTATATCAGGGCGCGATATACTACACGGCCGCAGCTTAAATAACAATTTTTGCACAGCGCTTTTTGGTTTTTTAATAGTAGCAATTTGGCTGCTAGGTAGTAAGTGAGATCTCTTTTGTACAAAATTAATGAAGTGTTTGAAACCATTCAAGGTGAAGCTAGTTTTACTGGCACACCCTCAATATTCTTACGTCTGCAAGGTTGCCCTGTAGGCTGCTCTTGGTGCGACACTAAGCAAACCTGGGATGTTGATAACGTATATAAAGTATCGCTGGACGAAACCGTAGAAAAAAAAGCCGACTCTGATCATTGGGCTAACGCCAGTGCAGAGCAAATTTTAGCGTTGTTTCAATCGCGTGGTTATACCGCAAAGCACGTAGTAATTACCGGCGGCGAGCCATGCATGTTTGATTTAAACCCAGTATGTAACTTATTACACGAACACGGCTTTAGTACACAAATAGAAACCAGCGGTACGTTTGAAATACTCGCCCCAGAGCAAACATGGGTAACGGTATCGCCAAAAATTAATATGCGCGGTGGTTATGAAGTACTTACCAGCACAATGAAGCGTGCCAACGAAATTAAACACCCCGTTGCTATGCAAAAGCACGTAGAAGAGTTAGAAGAACTATTTGTTAAAACAGGTGTTAACCCAAAGCTTGTTTACTTGCAGCCAATTAGCCAAAAAGTATCGGCAACCAAATTAGCAATCGACACCTGTATTGCCAAAAACTGGCGCCTATCAATACAAGTACATAAGTATTTAGGAATTAGTTAAAGAGTAGCTTAAAGTTATAGTACGTAGGTTGGGTAGAGCGTAGCGAAACCCAACGAATCTCCAATTTCACACCGTTTTATAACAACGCTCTATAATATTTAAATACACAGGCCGTATAAGCAAAGCGCTATCCGACAACCCTGTACTTTATAGCCTGAACTTTATAACCTAAGATTACATCTACCCTAAAGCTCATATCTTCTTCGTTAATTGTGCTAATTAGTTTACTATGCGCGACTTAAAAATATTCTACTACTTACCACTAGGCTTATATGTCCGCAAATGCACTTTACACCGACCTTTCTGATTACTACGACTTAATGTGCGCAGATATAGATTATCAAGCCCAAAGCAATTCTATTCACAGGCTGCACCAAATTTTTGGTAATGGCGCAAATACCCACCTCGATTTAGCATGTGGCACCGGCCCGCATGTACGCCACTTTATTGATTACGGCTATAAAAGTAGTGGGCTTGATTTAAACCAGCCAATGCTCGATAAAGCAAAAGTTCGTTGTCCAGAAGCGCAATTTTCGTTGCAAAACATGAGTGAATTTAAAGTAACCGAGCAATTGGATTTAATTACCTGCTTTTTGTATTCAATCCATTACTGCGACGGCATTAATAAGCTAAAAGAATGCCTTGCTAGCGTACACAGCGCATTAAACGTAGGTGGAATATTTTGCTTTAACACGGTTGATAAAAACAAAATCGACAGCGATTCATTTGTAGAGCACACAGCAACAAGCGAAAATAGCTTATTCACATTTCGCTCTGGTTGGCACTACAGTGGCAGCGGCAGTAAACAGTTATTAAAACTCAGCATAGAAAAAACCACCGCAGACAAAACACTCGTATGGCACGACGAGCACTCAATGGTTGCTTTTAGTTATACCGAGCTTAAAGAAGCCCTAAAGCCGTACTTCGAAATCCACATATTTGAACATGACTACGACAAAATAACCCCATGGGCAGAGCGCTCAGGCAACGCCATTTTTGTCTGCGTAAAAATTTAAGACAAACACTCATCAAGAAGAGATACAAGTTTGGGTAGAGCGCAGCGAAACCCAACGAGCTCAAACGAACCTCCAATACCCACGGCCCAATAACCTCGCATTATATATTTGAAAATGTAGGTCGGATAAGCGAAGCGCTATCCGACACAATAACGTATTTGAGTTTCGGCGAATATAAACAGCTAATTAATTATGATGTATGAAGTCAATATTTGACCCTTTTGGCTCTAAAAATATCCATCAGAAGATGGGAGAGGTCGCTTAACCTTAAGTAAGGCTATGTGACGATGTGTTTATTATTTTCTAGTAATTTAAGATCGCTTTTGATATCTATAGTGAGTGGTTATTAATTAGGTACTAGGATGATGGAAAAGAAAGAACATCGAATCTTATATGCATATTTCTCTGATGTATGGAAATATGGTGAATACAGTAAAGAACAACTTAAGCCACTCTCTGAGGAAGTAGCGCCTGAGGAGTTTTCACAGCTAATGAAGGGAAAAGTGTTTTGTCCAGTTTGTGCTACTCCTTTATCAAGGACACCTAATATAGATAGTATTTCCAAAAACAATATAACAGCTCATTTTAAACATGGTTCAAAAAAAAAGTATCCTGAAAGTCGTAGTTGTGGCTGGAGAGTTAATGCTAAACCGGGCTTGAATTACACGAATGAAGAATCTGCAGTCAAAGCAATTGAGAATAAAGAGTTAGCGATTATAAATGCATGGAAAGCTTCTCCACCTTCAGATAGTGGTACTGATATTGATGATAATGGTGAATATAATAAAACGGCGATTGAAGATAATATCGGGCCACAAACAGAAGTACCAATTGCTAGACATAATGGACCTTCATTTAGCCTTCCTTCTAACATTTCGACAGTAATGGCCTTATGTACTAATTTTCCTGAAAATTTAAAGCGAGGTTTTTTCTTTCCAAATTCCCAATACCCAATGCTGTTAAGCGATCAGCTGTATTCTACAAAAAAATTAACGAAAGACTTACCTAATAAAGAAGCTTTGTTTTTTGGGAAAATAATTAAGTTTAGTCATCTTAGCTATAGGAATGTCATAGAAGTTGAATCTAGCAATGGAACTCTTAAAATCTATTCAGATAAATCATTTGATTTGCGAAAACATATCTCTTTCAGCTCCAAAGGTAGTTATTTATTATTTTCAGCTAAGATTTATTTAGAAGGCGGTACTGTCTTTGCTTGCAAGTTGGATTTTTGGGGAGCGTATGCGCTGTTACCTAAAAAATATGAAAAGTATATAGAGGTTCTTGTTTAAATGCGCACCTTGCGCGTATTTAACTATGAATGTTATTCATTTATTGCTTTAAAAATAAAGAATTTCACTTAATTATATGATTGAATGCGCAAAAACTGCGCAGTAATAATGAAATAAGGAGATAACTATTCTATATAAACTTAGCAACTTAACAGTAATACCGGTTGGATATAGCGAAGACTGTAACTTCACATTGCGAATAGATACTGAATCAGAATACCTAGAAGCGTATTTTAATAAGAACGACACTAAAGCAACACTTGCTTATAAGTTAAGAGCTTTGGCTGATAAGGTGGATGCCAATAAATGAAATGGTTCAAGAGAGGTGCAGTAATCATAACAGTTATTTATTTTTTTATTTTGTATGGTTGCTATTGGTGGAATGATCATAATGTTGCTACCTCTAATTGGGGATCAAGTAGTGACATCGTAACTGCGGTTTTTACACTATTGATTTCTTGGGCAACAACGTTGTTGCTTTTAGCCGCATGGTTAACAGCTGGTAATTGGCTTGAGCAAAATAAATATAAAAATGCTGAAAAGTTATTAACCTCAATAAACGAGTTATATTTTTGCTTACATGAGTATAAAACATTGGAGATGACTAATGACTATCAGGTACAAATTTTGAAAAACAATGAACCTGATGTGAGTAAGTACTCGGACAATGGTATAGATGCATTCGGCAGGTTTGGTATTAGTAAAAAAGACATGTATACACCTGAGGAATTAGAATTTATGAGGAAAGTAGTTATAGATGGCATCAAAATAACAAATGAGAAGCTTGTAAATATTAAAGATAAGCTTGAACATTTAAAGTTTAAAACAATGTCTGCAGCAGGACTCTTTGCTGACCAGATTATTGAAAATAAATTCGAGCTTTTATGGGAGATAAATCGTCTTATAATGGCAGAGAAAGATTTTCACAAAACGGCAAATCCAATGTATTTTCGTCTAAAACAAGCTACTGGCTACGATGGCTTTAACCTTATAGAGATAACCGATCCTCTGAAGTATTCAATTTACAAAGAGGGAGTCGATGGAAAGCAACTTTAATAAACTAAATGACTGCACCAATTTACCTAGTGGCGTATCAGGCTTAATCGAAAAGAATAAAGATGTTACTTTTTACGGTATAGCTAGCGGTCGCTCAATGGAAGGCGTTGGTATATTTGATGGTGATTTAATAGTTGCTGTACTAAACGGTCAGTATGTTTACAAAATAACAGACTTAAAAAATAATCAATTACTGTCTGCAAGTGGTGAATACGAACTTTACAAACTCAAAGGTTGTGAGGAGTTCACTTTAGAAGGTGTTGTGGCCAGCTCTGTGCGCATGCATCGAGGAAGTATAAAAAATACTATTTAAGGTAAAGCTATGTTGTTTAAAGTAGAAATTTGGAATGAAAATAAAGACAGTATGCAAACCGTGGAATTAGGGTTTGTGCTTTGTGGTTGGGGAATTGGTGGAACTGGATCTATATGGGACAACAAAGACGCTAGCCCTAATGGTAAATTGTTGTTTGATATGTTGCGTAGTAACTTTTATACATACCTTCCAGAGCAAGCTCCCGATGTTTTATTAAGTATATGGGAGTCTATTAATTCAGATTTAATTGATTATGAAGAAGCAGCAGCTCGCTTAACTCAGTTGTTTAATTGGATTAACGATTGTCATATATCAAGACCGAGGTGGGATGATTAACTTGCACCCCCCCCAAGACTGATATAGTATTTTCCATATTGAAGAAATCCGTTTAGTTTATTACTGAGCGGATTTTTGTTTTATAAGGATGTTTTGTGGCCCCTCAAGCAGATAGTAGTACTTTAGATCTTTTCCGAGAACGACTAGCTAGCCCATTTATATTTACTTTTTTTTGGGTATCTTGTTCGTATAATTGGAAACTTATTTATTGGTTTTTATATGAACCTTTAAAGCCAAGTATAAAGCTTACAAAGCTGCCTTTTGACTGGTTTTATTTAGAACCGCTTGGTTTAACTTTTTTAATTATTGCATTTGTACCTTGGATTAATAACCTTGCTGAGTTCTTAAAGCGTTTTGCTGGAAATTGGTTTAATAAAATTCTTCACAGGTTAAATTTTAAAGAAGTTGTTTCTAATGATGAGCATACTGCAGTTTTAGATAATTTGTCTTTGGCTAAAATAAGAGCGCACGAATTAACTGATAAACTTGAAAAAGCCCAAGCGAAAGAAATAGAGCAAGGGAAAGAATTGATAAGGGCGAGAGAAGAAATTTCGCTTGAGATAAACAAAACAATAGGTGCCCAAGAGAAATCAAATTACTTTGAAAAAGCCTATCATGAATCGAAAGAAAAAATTTCAAAGGCTGATGCTCTACATTTAGAATCTCACAATTCATTAATTCAAGCTAAAGCTGAAAATGATGCGATTACTAAGCAGTTGACGGCAATTGACTCCGAGCTTGTCACTAATAAAAATGTTAGCGCTATCTACAGACAAAGGTTAATAGAAATCTCCGAAGGGTTAAAGGAATTAAATAAAATTTTCATTGATGATAGATTAGTCAATCTTGGCACCCTAAGCCCAACAGAGCTTATAAAAGCTAAAGAAATTATTAAGAAGTTAAATCGCAAAAATACAAAAGAATAGACTAATTAATACTAAATATTCACAACCCGCTTAGAAGGTTTTTTTATGCGCGAAACAAAAAGGCCAACCATGAAACTTACACTTAAACGCTTCCTATCTTTGGCACGTTTTGGGAGATCCCCAGGGTCAAATCTTGACTTCATATGGGAGATCCCCAGGGTCAAATCTTGACTTCATACATCAAAATTATTATTTATCCATTTATCCCTCGATCATACTTTTATTTAACCAAAACATTTAATAACTAGTATAAAAAAGCGTTGCCCTAGAGTAGTACCTTTCTGTATCTTTTTAATAGCTCAAAGGCTATTCAGCCGTTAAATAAGTTTGGGGCTACTTAATAGTGATCTTGTAGTGGTCAATAAAATTTGGCCACAGTTTTAGAATCTTGATATCTAACCTCAGATTCATTTGGCGCTAAACCGGCATTATAATGATGCGGCCTAACGTTGTTGTAATATCCGTTGAT
>NZ_JADYXC010000026.1:0-55895 GCF_015864505.1 Pseudoalteromonas sp. SWYJ118
CACAGGGCGTGCATCTGTGAAAGTGTTATGGCAAGGATGGCTTAAGTTACAAGCCATCCTGGAAGGCTACGATTTAGCAAAATCTCTTGAGCCAGACTTGTGATCAAGAGACAGCTAATTAGCGCCATTTTGATTACTGTATAATTATTATAATTGCCATTCTCTGGCTATCAGCTCACTTGGCTGACTAGTTAACCACTCTTGCGGGCGTAAGTAATACTGATATAGATTAGCTTCTGGGCTACTTGGCTCTGGTTTATAATTATATTCCCAGCGTGCAAGTGGTGGCATAGACATTAATATAGACTCTGTACGCCCGCCACTTTGTAGCCCAAACAACGTTCCTCTATCCCATACTAGATTAAACTCAACGTAGCGTCCGCGACGATAAAGCTGAAAATCACGTTGTTGCTCTGTGTATTCATCATTTTTGCGACGTTCAATAATAGGTAAGTAAGCATCTAAAAAGCCATTACCCACCGATTGCATAAACGCAAAGCTCTTTTCAAAGCCAAGTTCGTTTAAGTCGTCAAAAAATAAACCGCCTACTCCGCGCGTCTCGTCTCTGTGCTTTAAATAAAAGTACTCGTCGCACCAGGTTTTATATTTTGGATAAACTTCGCTGCCAAATGGTGCGCAAATATCATGAGCAACTTGATGCCAATGTTGTACGTCTTCTAATACTGGGTAAAAAGGAGTGAGATCAAACCCACCACCAAACCACCATATTGGGTCTTCGCCTTCTTTTTCAGCTATAAAAAAGCGCACATTGGCATGACTTGTTGGTACATGAGGGTTTTTGGGATGAATAACTAACGACACACCACACGCATGAAAGCTTCGCCCTGCAAGCTCTGGCCTATGCGCTGTTGCAGAGCCTGGCATTGAAGCGCCAAATACGTGTGAGTAATTAACTCCGCCTTGCTCTATTACAGCGCCGTTTGTAGTTACACGTGTACGACCACCACCGCCTTCTGCACGTTGCCAGTTATCTTCAATAAATTTAGCGCTGCCATCTGCGGCCTCTAAACCTTGGCAAATAGTGTCTTGCAAAGCCATAAAGTATGCTTTTACTTGATCTAATAATTCGCTTTGCATATTAACCTCTAAATATTTTGCCAGTCATGGCGTCTTTTATTGTGCTTGGCTGAGTATTACCACCTAACGGTTCGTCAACGTAAAAACCAACTTGCTCTGCAAATTGCGCTTTAGCTTGCTCAATACTAATAACAGTTTCTTGCCCTGTTAAGTTTGCACTCGTTGATACTAGCGGCTTACCAAACTCTTGGCATAAACGCTTTACTGTTGGATGGTTTGTTACTCTTACTGCGATAGTATCAAACTGCCCAGTTAACCATTTAGGCGTATTTTTAGAAGCAGGCATAACCCATGTAATTGCAGCAGGCCAACTCGAAAAAATATCAGCGCGTTTATCCATTGGTATTTTTGCATCGTCTACGTATTTTAATAACTGCCCGTAATTATCAGCAATTAAAATAAGCCCTTTTTCAACTGGGCGCTGTTTAATAGCTAATAGTGCCTCAACGGCTTGTTGATTATCTGGATCGCAACCTAAACCATATACAGCTTCTGTTGGGTATAAAATAACTTCGCCTTGCGTTAAGCATGTTATTGCAGTGGGCGTATTTGAAAGGTCTGACAAAGTAGTCTCCAGATATAATTAAACGTTATTCAGTTGGGGTGAGCTTATGCATGCAGCTTTTTTGTGGGCATTGCAATAATGTGCCGTTTGCCATATTTCTCTCTATGACGATAGGCCAGTTACATTCAGGACACGGGTGTTCAACCGGTTTATTATTAAGTGTGTATTTACAACTTGGATAGCAATCACAAGAATAAAATACTTTACCAAATTTATTACTGCGCGCGACTAAATGACCTTTTTTGCATTTAGGGCAACTTGGCAAAGTGTCTTCGCTTTGTTTTTCTTCATTTTCGTTAGCAATGTAATGGCACTCTGGATATCCCGTACACCCAATAAACATACCGTAGCGGCCATTTTTAACCACCAGCGGTTTGCTGCACTCAGGACATGCTGAATCTTCAAGAACTTTAATTTCGTTACTATCGTGATGTGCCAACGGCCTAATAAAGTCGCATTGGGGATAACTTGCGCATCCTAAAAAAGGGCCTGATTTACTATTGCGGATCACTAACTCTGAACCACACTGTGGGCATATCTCGTATTCTTTTTCGAGGGCGTGCTTGTTCGCCGAGAAAAGCGAATGGTCGATTTTACTCATGGTGATCCTAATAGGTTAGTGAATTTTCGCCTAATATACCCAAACCACTTAAAGATACAAGCAATGCCGTGCTTATCCGTTTAAGTAATTTGAGTACAATTAAGATAATTATCTCTAATGAAGAAGTTCGCTGGGTTCATCAAAAATCAAATCTTCCATTTGCTCATACGCCTCCTCAGAGCCAGGAACATTAAATAAAATCATAAGTACAATCCATTTTAAATCCTCTAAACTTATGCTTGGTTTATCGAGTGAGGCTAAACAGTCCATTACCATTTCACGAGTCACATTGTTAATAACGCCTATTTGCTCTATAAACATTAAAAAGCCACGACACTCAGCACTGAGCCTTTGGCACTCGCTATCGGTAAATATACGCACGGCATATTTAGGGTTAGCTATTAAATAAGGAGATTCGTCACTGTGTTGTAAGTCGGCCAGTTGCTCTAACCAATCGAGAGCTTTAAATATCTCAGGCTTATTAAAACCCGCGCGTAATAACTCATCGGTTAGCTCATTTTGCTCGGCAAATATATCCGCTTCGCTATGAATGTAATTTTCAAAAAGATATAAAAGAATATCAAAGAATATCAAACATATTACCTTCCTGCGCTTAACTTAATATAACCATCTAGCACGCGCTCAATCTGATCGTCTAATTCTAAATCGAGCAACCTAGCGAGTACTTTGTCTATTGGCCACTGAGCACGACGTACAATGTCGTCTACGCTGGTTACTTCAAAACCAATACTATTTAAAACCTCACATTGAGAATTGGCTTGAATCGGTTGCTCTTTATTACCTAAGTTACTGTCGTAAGTAAAACTCACCTCATCAAGAATGTCGGCTACGTTTTCTACTAGCTTAGCGCCTTGCTTTATTAAAAAGTGACTTGCCTGCGCTAACGGGTTTTTAATAGAACCTGGTACTGCAAACACCTCTTTATTTTGCTCAAGCGCATAGCGTACTGTTATTAACGAACCGCTTTTAATTTCAGCCTCAACAATAAGCACTCCCAACGATAACCCAGAAATAATACGATTACGACGCGGAAAATTATGTGCATTAGCAGCTGTTCCGGGTAAAAACTCACTCACCAGCAGGCCGCTTTCTAATACTTGGTCCGTTAATAGTTTATGGCGTTTTGGATAGTAAATATCAACCCCAGTACCTAGCACAGCAATGGTTTTACCCGTACCAGCAAGAGAGCCTTTGTGCGCAGCACCATCTATCCCTCTTGCCATACCTGAGGTAACTGTAATACCAGCCAAAGTTAACTCGTATGCAAATTCTGATGCTATTTCAAGTCCGGTGGGTGTCGCATTACGACTTCCTACTATTGCAATTTGCGGCGTAGATAATAACGAGACATCACCTCTACAAAATAGTAATAAAGGCGCGCTGGCAATCTGTCGAAGATCCTCAGGATAGAGCGCATCAAAAATACAGACTACGGTAATGCCCTGCTGCGCAATTAATTGCTCATAATGATTTACTTGCTGCCAATTAGTGTTGAGTAAATTACTCGCTTGATTAGCAGTTAATCCAAGCTGTAAAAGCTTGTCATGGGGTAGGTCGAATAACGACCCAAGGGAATAATGTGTAGATAATGCTAAAAGGGTTTTTATACCCAACCCTTTACACATATAAAAGGCAAGCCAGTGGGCTAGCTTGCCAGATGACTGATCCATGCTCTCTCCTAGAGCACCGACTCGCTACTTCTTAATGAATAACTGCAATATCTCCAATGCGAATTGGGTGCTGGTTTTTAGTTATTAATGCATAACTTACTTTGTCATACACTTTAAAGACAATTAGCTCGCCAACTTTTTCTTTAGGCATAGTCCACGCTTTATTTTCTTCGTCAGACTCATCACCAAATAATTGGCTCACATCAGATAAAAGCTTCTCGTATTTACTAGAATCTTCTGGGTAACGAGGGCCACGAGGGCCATCAATAACCGTTGGCGATTGACGTTCTAGATCTAATACATGACCTTCTTCTATATTTTGTTCACTGCCTAAGTTTAGCACCACAACATCCATTGTGCTGAATTCTCTAACTTGGCGTGGAGAAGCAATAATATTACCTGTTACAGGCTCAGAAGGACGGTGTATATTAAAGTACGCAGGAAGCATTTGGCCTTCCATTGCTGGTATTAAAAAATCACCTTGTTGAATTTCTCGTTTAACCGACTCAACGCGTAACGACGACGGTACACCATTGTGTTCATCACCCGTTCTGAATGCACGTGCTATCCCCACAAAAGAAGCACGAGTTGCTAATACTTCACCGGTTAGATCTGTGTAAGGGTCACCTTTATGGTAAATGGCATATGCTTTATGTACTTGTAAGTCGCCTTTAGCATATAAAATGTGGCCTAACGTTTGTGTTTTAGTATTTTCGTTAGCACCTAAAATATAAGGCTTACCTTTAATATCATCACTGTTCATTGCTTGCTCGTAACTGATATAAGGTTTAATCATTTCAAGCGGCAAAGTAGTAATAGCATCACGCCCTTTTGGTGTAATCCTCCCTTGAGGAGATAACTTTCTATAGCCTTTATTGATCACTAAACGTGGGTTTCCATCTGCATCGTATATAAGCGCCAATGCATCACCGGGGTAAATTAGGTGCGGGTTGTCAATTTGTGGATTCATTTGCCAAAGTTCAGGCCAGAGCCAAGGCTCATCTAAGTAGATGCCAGAAATATCCCAAAGCGTATCGCCTTTTTTTACAACATACTGTTTTGGTGCATCTTTTTTTATTTTAAGTACATCAGCTACTGCGGGGAATGCAGCGCTTAATGTGAGCATGATTGCAAGTAATGGAGATTTCATTGAGCTTCCTTGTATTGTTTTTTCATTATTATTGCCCAAAACCTGTTAAAGGTGAACGCGAATGGCTAAAATAAGAGCATACAATACCCTAAATTAAGCACAAGTGAAAAGGTAACTATGGCTAGGTTAGAAGTTTTAAGATTTCCAGATGAACGTTTACGTACTATAGCAAAAGATGTTGCACAAGTTGACGACACAGTACGTCAAATTGTAAAAGACATGCTAGAGACAATGTACGATGAAAATGGCATTGGGCTTGCAGCCACGCAAGTAGATATTCATCAACGAATAGTCGTTATTGATGTATCAGAAGAGCGCGATGAGCCACTGGTATTAATTAACCCACAAATCATCAAAAAAGACGGCTCTACCGTTAGCGAAGAAGGCTGTTTATCAGTACCTAACTCGTACGCAAAAGTAGACCGCGCAGAAACAGTAACAGTCGCTGCACTTAACGAAAACGGTGAAGAATTTGTACTAGATGCAGATGAATTACTGGCTATTTGTATTCAACACGAATTAGATCACCTTCAAGGTAAGCTGTTCATTGATTACTTATCTCCATTAAAGCGCCAACGTATTCGTAAAAAGCTTGAAAAAGAAGCCAAGTTTGCAGACTAGTAATAAGCACCTTAGGAAAACTCAGTGACTCAACCATTACGCATTATATTTGCCGGTACGCCGGACTTTGCCGCACGTCATTTACAAGCGCTGATTCAAAGCGAACACCAAATAGTGGGTGTATATAGCCAGCCAGACCGCCCTGCGGGTCGTGGTAAAAAATTAAAAGCCAGTGAAGTTAAAGCGCTAGCGCTTGAGCACGACTTACCGGTTTTTCAGCCTCAATCATTAAAAAATGATGAAGCACTCGCTGAGCTAACAAGCTTAAACGCCGACATTATGATTGTTGTAGCGTATGGCTTAATTTTACCTAAAGCTATATTAGAAGCCCCACGGTTAGGTTGCTTAAATGTGCATGGTTCTATATTACCGCGCTGGCGCGGTGCTGCACCTATTCAACGCGCAATTTGGGCAGGCGATGAGCAAACTGGCGTAACAATAATGCAAATGAATGAAGGGCTAGATACCGGCGATATGCTACATATAAGCCGATGCCCTATTAGCACCACCGAAACCAGCGAAAGTTTATATACAAAACTTGCTGAGCTAGGCCCAGACGCGTTGATTGAAACCGTTAATAAATTAGCAAATGGCGAGATCACACCTGAACCTCAAAATGATGAACTTGCTAACTACGCTAAAAAGCTTTCTAAAGAGGAAGCTAATATCAACTGGTCAATGAGTGCGCTGCAAATTGAGCGAAACATTCGCTCTTTTAATCCATGGCCTGTGTGCTTTACCCAAATGGGTGGGCAAACAGTAAAGATTTATCAAGCGCAGGTTGTGCAGCAATTAGGTGATCCTGGGCAAATTTTGTCAAGCGACAAAAATGGTGTAGTAGTAGCATGTGGCGAACATGCTTTATGTATTACGCAATTACAACCGCAAGGTAAAAAACCAATGGCAATTAACGACTTTTTAAATGGTCGTAGTGACTGGGTTACTCCTGGCACAATATTAGGCGAAAACAATGAGTAATGTTCCAAACGTACGAGCGCTTGCCGCTGAAACTTTATATAACGTAGTTGATAAAGGCGCATCGCTTAATCAAGAACTTCCATTTGCAAGCCAAGGCTTGCCGCCTAAAGATAAAGCGCTGCTACAGCAAATTTGTTACGGCGTTTTACGCTACTTACCTAGCCTTGAAAATTACTGCCAACACTTAGTAGAGCAGCCATTAAAAGGTAAACGTAGAATATTTCAGTTTTTATTATACGTAGGTATTTATCAACTGCAGCATATGCGCGTACCACCGCATGCTGCCATTTCAGAAACGGTAAACGCACTGGCTCAACTGCGCGCTTTAGGATTAAAAGGGCTAATAAACGCCATTTTACGTAGTTTTCAGCGCCAACAAAGCGAACTTGAAGAAAAAGCAAAGCTGATCCCTGTGTGCTTATACAACCACCCAAATTGGTTTATCAAACAAGTTAAAGAAGCCTATCCAGATAGCTGGGAAGAGATACTTGCAGAAAACCAACAACAAGCACCTATGTGGTTACGTGTAAATCAATCGCAATTTAGTACACAAGAATACAGCGATATGCTTAGCGCTAACGACATTGAACATACCTTAAACCCAGACTTTATAGATGGGATTAAGCTTGCCAAACCACGCGATGTATTTTCATTGCCTGAGTTTGATACGGGTGCATGTTCAGTACAAGATGCAGCAGCCCAACTTGCAGCACGCTTTTTAGAACCTAAAGCAGATGACTACATTTTAGATGCCTGTGCAGCACCTGGCGGTAAAACATGTCATATATTAGAGCTTGCTGATGCAGAAGTACTTGCACTTGATAGCGACGCAACTCGCCTTGAACGTGTTAAGCAAAACTTAACGCGTATTGGCTTAGGTGCAGACCTACAATGTGGCGATGCTTCACAACCACATACTTGGTGGGACGAAAAGTTATTTGATCGTATTTTGCTTGATGTACCTTGTTCGGCTACTGGCGTAATTCGCCGTCACCCTGATATAAAATGGTTACGTCGCGCATCAGACATCGAAGACTTATCTAAATTACAAAGCGATATTCTTGATAGCATTTGGCCTCTGTTAAAACCAGGCGGCACATTGGTATATGCTACGTGTTCGGTTCTTCCACAAGAAAACCAACAGCAAGTTGCTAAGTTTTTAGCTAATAACGATGACGTAGAGCATATTCCGCTACACGAAAACGATACCGTAACAACTCCTGGTTTACAGTTATTACCCGGTGAAAGTGATGGATTTTATTACGCTAAACTAGTTAAAAAAGCCTAATAGTCGTACACTGAATAGTTAGCCATTTATGAAATATTAAATGGCTATTTTTTTAATTAAATTATGGTCAATACCACGGGTAAATAATGAAAATAATTATACTCGGTGCCGGGCAAGTTGGTGCTACGCTTGCTGAAAACTTAGTTGGCGAACAAAACGAAATTACCGTTGTTGATATAGACGGTAACCGATTACGTGAACTTCAAGATAAGTACGACTTACAAGGGGTTATGGGCCACAGTGCGCATCCTGATGTATTACGCCGTGCAGGCGCTGAAGATGCCGATATGATTATAGCGGTAACCAGCTCAGATGAAGTGAACATGGTTGCATGCCAAGTGGCATACAGTATTTTTAAAACCCCCACTAAAATTGCCCGCATTCGCTCAGAGCAATATTTAAAATACCGCGAAAAGCTATTTCAAAACGATGATTTACCAATCGATCATTACATTGCCCCAGAAGCACTGGTCACTAAGTATATTCGCCGTTTAATTGACTACCCTGGTGCTCTGCAAGTATTGCAGTTTGCCGATGGCATGCTCTCGTTAGTCGCCGTAAAAGCTTACTATGGTGGTTTATTAGTAGGTTATGCGTTATCAGCACTTAAAGAACATATTCCTAATGTAGAAACTCGTGTTGCCGCTATTTATCGCCAGGGTAAAGCAATCAAACCACTGGGTACCACCGTTATTGAAGCCGACGACGAAGTATTCTTTATTGCCGCAACAAAACATATACGCGCAGTAATGAACGAGCTACAAAAACTTGAGCGTTCGTACAAAAAAATTATGATCGCTGGTGGCGGTAACATTGGTGCAGGCCTTGCCCGCTCACTTGAAAAAAATCACACCGTTAAATTAATTGAGCGCAGTAAAGAACGTGCCGAGCAGCTCTCAGAAATGCTCGACAACACGGTCGTTTTTTGTGGTGATGCATCTGATCAAGAACTACTTTCAGAAGAACATATAGAACAAGTTGATGTATTTATTGCCGTAACCAACGACGATGAAGCAAATATTATGTCGGCCATGCTTGCAAAGCGTATGGGCGCACAGAAAACCATGGTGCTTATTCAACGTGGAGCTTACGTTGATTTAGTACAAGGCGGCGAAATAGATATTGCCATATCACCGCAACAAGCCACTATATCAGCGCTATTAACTCACGTACGACGTGGTGATATTGTTAATGTGTATTCACTGCGTAAAGGTGCGGCAGAAGCTATTGAAGCCGTTGCCCATGGTGATGAAAATACATCTAAAGTGGTTGGCCGTGCAATTGCCGATATAAAACTTCCAGCGGGTACCACTATTGGCGCAATAGTACGTAATGACGATGTACTGATAGCCCACGACGATACAATTATTATGTCGGGCGATCATGTCATCATGTTTTTAATCGACAAAAAACACATTACCGTTGTAGAAAAACTATTCCAAGTAAGTGCTATATTCCTTTAACTAGTTACTCTAATTAGTTAATTTAATACACAAAAAAGCCGCTGATTAAGGCGGCTTTAATGGAGTATGCTTAAATATTGATTACTGTACTTTTGAAAACTCTTCTTTAGAGATTTCACCATTACCATCAGTATCCAAATCATCAAAAATCTTTACAAGCTGAGGGTTAACCTTCGCTTCTTCCATTGTAATAGCACCGTTACCATCTGCATCAAAAGAGGCAAAATCTACTGCGGCATATGCTGCTGATGAAGATGCTAAAACGATAACTGCAAGTGTTGTATTTAATGTTTTCATAATAATATTCCTAGTAATATGGGAAGTCCTTTTCAAAGATCCCTGACTGTGAAAAATGTTTAATCTGAAAAGATTAATTAGTAATTAGCGAATTCTTCTTTAGAAAGCTCGCCGCTACCGTCGGTATCTAGCTCAATAAATTCAGCCATTAAATCTGTATCGACTGCCGCTTCGCTTGGGCTAATTGTGCCGCTACCATCGATATCAAGGCTGTCAAAATCTGATGCTGCAAATGCAGCGGAAGAAGATGCTAGTACTATAAGTGCTAATGCTTTATTTAAATGTTTCATAACTTAATCCTTCAATGTTCTATCAAAAAAATTGCTTCGTTTAACTTAAAACGTAATTTTTCACTTCCTTGTTATCCTCTTTCGTAAGCTCCCTTGCCTACTTAGGTGTCTTTGGCAACTCAGGATAAATACTTTTTAATTAAGCTTCTGAAAATTCTTCTTTTGATAACTCACCATTTTGGTCAGTATCAAGCTCAGAAAACATGCTCATTAGCTTTGCATCAACTGATGCTTCTGCTTGGCTAATTGTGCCACTGCCGTCTACATCCAGTGTGTCAAAATCTGTTGCAGCAAAAGCGGCTGAAGAAGATGCAATAGCGATAAGTGCTAAAGTTTTATTAATGCTTTTCATAATATGTATCCTTCAAATTTATGTGTGTGCGATTAAGTATTTCACTTTGAATCACGATTTCGTTCAGTACACTTAGACTATTACAACTTAGATGCCAACATTTAAAAGCTATTAATTTTCAATAAGTTAAATATAAAACGTACAACAAGAAGGCGTTTTTAGAATAGTTATTGTTGCCCTTTAGCAACACGTTTTAAAGAGATGACATTAAAGTCATTAAAAACATATAGTTATGTTTATATAAAAAGATACATTTTTAAGTGTACGGTTTTAAAAGGAGGGATTTTAAAGAATAATTGAGATAAATTTTAACGAGGAAGCTTTAATAACAAAAAATAAGCTGTAAAAAATAATACGTAATCAGTTGTTTTATTTAAATAATAATTTTAATTATGAAAGAGAAAAAAACATTTTATAAATACTGACGTAAAATGCCTTTTTGTTGCAAATAAGCGAAAACCTATTTATTCAACGGTAGGCTCAAGCGCAGAAGGGTCTATAAAATGCTCTTTCATAAAGGCTTTCATTTCATCCTCGCTTGCTAGTAGCTTAATTCCACAGTGCACACCTGCGGCATGCTCTTTAACACTGCAAATTTCACCTTCAAAATCTTTATCACTGCTATTAAGTACGACAGTGCATTGCATATCTTTAATACTTTCAACTTGCTGATCGCCTCTAATATCAAACATTACACCAGTGAGTGAAATGTCTTTAATAAGGCCTTCAAGTACCCTATCGTCACTTAGTTTTAGCTTTGCAGGTAATAAGGTAGGTATGCGTGTTTGTGAGCGTAGCGCAAATAACTGCACTTGCTTTGGAAAGTTTATAAACACGAGTTTAGCGGGATGAGAGGCTACCGACATAATTTGCTGGCGAAACGCAATAACTTGCCCACCACTACCTTCAATAAGCGCTCTTACAACAACCATTACGCCATCACGTAAATAGTCACTCGCCACAGGTAAACGCTTTGCATTGGGATAATTTAAAATAATAAACTGTTTATCGAGTAAACCAACTAATTCAGTTTTAACACGCTTACTGCTTGTAGGTGTTAATATTTCTAGGTCGACTAAGCTGCCTACACTTATATGCTTTAGCTTTTCTAAATTTGTTGGCATATCCCTTTCCCACTAACTTGTATTTTAAAATTCAAATGGCTCGTTTAACCACGCCAAAATGTAGGCGTAAATAGTACTAATAAAGTAAATATTTCTAAACGACCAAACACCATTGCAATGGTAAGCAACCATTTAGCACCATCGGTTATAGCGCCATAATGCGATGCTACATCACCCAGACCTGGACCTAAGTTATTTAAACAAGCCGCAGTGGCTGAGAACGCAGTTATGTTATCCATACCCGTGCCCATAAGCGCTAACATAATAATAATAAACACCAACGCATACGCAGAGAAAAATCCCCACACGGCCTCTACTACTTTGTCTGGCAACGCCTTTCGACCCAGCTTGATTGAATATATAGCCCGTGGGTGCACCAAACGATTAAGCTCACGCACACCCTGCAAGTACAGTAAGAACACGCGCACTACTTTCATACCACCACCAGTAGAGCCTGCACAACCACCAATAAAGCTCGAAAATATAAGTAAAATAGGTAAAAACAAAGGCCATGTTGAAAAGTTATCAGTAGCAAAGCCTGCTGTTGTACTCATAGAAACAGCTTGAAATAATGCCTGATCGAGGGTTTCATCGCCATTAGCAAATATTTCATTAGAGGAAAGTACGGTAAAACAAATAACCACCAGCGCTAATTGAATACACAAAAACACCTTAAACTCAGGGTCTCGAATATAAACTTGTACGTTTCGACTCGCCACTGCAGCGTAGTGCAGGGAGAAGTTAACAGCGGCAATAATTAAAAAGAACACACAAATAAAGTTAATTACAGGGCTGTCAAAGTGCCCCATGGAAGCATCGTAAGTAGAAAAACCACCTATCGCGACCGTTGAGAATGCATGACATATCGCATCAAACCACTCCATCCCTGCTGCCCAATAAGCCAGCATACAAGCAATAGTCAGCGACACATAAATATACCAAAGGTGCTTTGCTGTATCGGCAATTCGCGGGGTCATTTTGGAATCTTTTACAGGCCCAGGTATTTCAGCGCGATATAACTGCATACCACCAACACCTAGCATGGGGAGTATAGCGACAGCGAGTACGATTATACCCATACCGCCAAACCACTGGAGTTGCTGGCGATAAAACAACACCGACTTAGGTAAGTACTCAATACCGGTAAGTACTGTAGCGCCGGTGGTTGTTAAGCCAGAGAATGCTTCAAACACCGCATCGGCGAGCGATAAATTAGGTTCTTGTAAAAATATAAGCGGCAAGGACGCAAACGCCCCAAGTACCAGCCAAAACAAAACAACAATTAAAAAGCCTTCACGTGCTTTTAAGTCACCGTTTTCATGGCGGTTTGGGTAGTAAGCCATCATGCCAATAACAACACTAAAGATAAATGCTAAAACAAAAGGAACACCACCACCGTCTTTATATATTAAAGACACCAGTGCCGGAGGCACCATGGTAATACTAAACAGCGCAACAAGTTGGCCAAGAATTTTTATGATGGTACGAAATTGCATTTAGCTTGTCGCTTTTATTATTAGTAAATTCAGGCTGAGTAGTATCAACCAAATTAAATAGGGTCAGTATGCATTACATGCAATTTGTGTAGGTTATTACTCTTTAATAGTTAACTCAACTGCGCCGTGACTTAAATCAAAAATATCTTTGATTGCTTGCTGAGCTTCGCGGCTATCTATTGTAATCACCCATTCAATATTAGCAGTAAATTGCTTATCAATATTAAGCACTTGATACTTTGTTTTTAATAACTGCTCAATCGCACCTTGCATGCTGTACTCGCTACTCCCTGTAATTTCAACACTGGGAACTTTAAGTACCGTTTGCAATTTTACTAATGCATTATTTAATGAGCCACCATAAGCACGTACTAACCCGCCCGTGCCTAATTTTATGCCGCCAAAGTAACGTGTAACAACAGCTGTGATTTCGCCAAGGCCTGAACCCACCAGCACATTTAACATAGGTTTTCCTGCAGTGCCATTTGGTTCACCATCGTCCGAAAAACCATAAACATGGCTGCCACCGGGGTTGCCTGCCACATGTGCCCAGCAGTTATGACGCGCATCGCTATACTTTTCTTCAATGCTTTTAATAAATGCTTTAGCTGAATTTAAATCGGGGGTATGTGCAATGTGAACTATAAACGTACTTTTTTTAATTTCTTCTTGATGAAAAACGTCAGTAGCGGGATATTTATATTCAGACATATTTTAAACTTGTAAAAAGGGGGCCAAAAGGCCCCTTTAAATAATGTACGTATTTTAACGTGTATAAACTAATTAGTGTTAACTAGAATTAATCGAGCGCTAAATCTCGTGTCATATTCTCTAAGCTATCTTCGTGAACAATAATGTTATCTTCAATACGAATACCGCCAAATGGTTTAAATGACTCAACCTTTTCCCAATTAATAAATTGCTTATTATCGGTTTGCGCTAAATCACCAAGCAGTGAATCAATAAAATATAAGCCTGGCTCAATGGTAAACACTTGGTTTTTTTCAATCAGGCGAGTACAACGCAAAAATGGATGACCTTCAGGCGATGGTTGATGTGCGCCCTTTTCGTCACTCATAAAACCGCCCATATCATGTACTTGTAAACCAAGATGATGCCCTAGCCCATGTGGGAAGAAAGTAGAGGTAATTTTACGCTCAACAATTTCCTCAGCGGGTAGGTTAACAATTTTAAAGTCACTGAGTATTTGTGCGATACGGTTATGGCACTCAACATGTAAGTCACCATAAAGCATACCCGGCTTTAAACCTTTACCTAGTTCTATTTGTTGAACTGTCATAGCTTGTACAAGCTCAGCAAACTCACCCTGCTTTTTAAAATCATACGTACGAGTAATATCAGCAGCATAACCATTAAAGTTTGCACCAGCATCAATTAAAAATGAGTTATGAGTGTGTGGCGCTTTTGGATCAAAGTGCGTGTAGTGCAAAATAGCGCAGTTTTCGTTAAGCGCAACAATGTTGCCGTACGGCATTTCATTTTCGCTTTGACGTGTTGCCATTAAGTACGCTTGCTGAATATCGAACTCGCTACCACCATTAAAGAATGTGTCGCGTGCAGCTTTATGCCCATCTACTGCAATGCGGTTAGCGTTGCGTAAACATTCAAGTTCGTACTGCGTTTTATAAGCGCGGTGGTAATGAAAATAGTTAAGTACAGGCTCAGGGTTCATAATACTAAAACCAAGTGCTTGCGCTACTTCAATATATTCGCCCATGTAAGCGTATTTAGCTTTGTCGTATGGTAATAACTTTTCAACTTGATCAGGCTGAAGTAATAGCTCTATATCAAAGTACTCAGCCCAAAAGTCGCGAGGCTCGTCTGGTACTTTATGCCAAAAATCTACTGGACGATAAAATATTAGTTTTGGTTTGTCGCTGCCATTTACCACAATCCAGCAATGAGGATTATCAATAACCGGTAACCACGCTTTAAACTGTGGATTAACTTTAAATGGATAATACATATCATCTAAAAACTGGCGCTTAGCTTGGCCTGAATGAATTACTAATCCTTCTAACCCTTCGCTATTACAAATTGTACGAGTACGCTGTTGCAGTGTTGCAATATGTTCGGCGTATAAAACGGCTAATTTATCCATTGTTAATCCATCTGTTAAATTTAACTTGCTCTGAGTCTACCACTTAAACACTAAGCGCTCAAAAAAGGGGGATATTTAACATGTAAACATCCCCCTTATTAATACCTATACCTATCGTGTTAAGTTATTGGTCGATTGGTATCATATATTCAACCGCCCATTTTCATTTCGAGTAGCGGCGCTAATACATTACCTTCTCGGCCCATTCTTGTATGGTAAACCTGTCTGTACGCAAATACATTTTTTACGTAATCACGGGTTTCGCGATACGGAATAAGCTCTACCCATAACTCAGCCGGAATAGCGTCATCAGGTAACCAACGCTTTATACGGTGATAACCCGCATTATAAGAAGCTGTTGCCAGCACTTCATTGCCATGGTTTTTCTTTTTTAAGTATTGTAAGTAACTCGTACCCAACCTAATATTTGTTTTAGGTTGATATAAACGACTACTTGTCACACTGCCTTTATTTACATACTCAGCAGTACTAGGTAATAACTGCATTAAACCACGTGCATTAGCATGCGAGCGTGCATCTGGCGCAAAAGAGCTTTCGCGCCTTGCAATAGCAATACTCCAGGCAACATCTATCTTGCTACGTTTACTGTAGCGCTCAAAAACATCTTGAAACGCAAACGGAAAACGTTGCTCTACGTTATCCCACGCTTTAATTTTTGCTAAAGTAAAAATAGTACTGTCGTGCCAACCTAAATCGGTAGATAGTTGTGATGCTGCTAGCTTTTCTTCATCGCTAGACGTATCCGTTAAATAATTCCACTCACGGCGCGCCGACGTAAAGCGCTCAATATCGTAAAGTGCTTTTGCGCGCTTATAACCTGGTGCATTCCTTACTTTATCTACAAGTACCTTATCAACAGCTAAAGGTTGATTATTTAAATCAACAGGTAAACCCAAACGCGCAGCTGCTAAAAAGCCGTAATAATCACGATTAGCCGCTACGGTTTTCCAAATGTCGTCGGCTTTTTGTTGCTCACCACGTTTTGCATAGCTGTAAGCTAACCAATATTGTTGGCCAAGGCTTAAGTTTTCTTTACCTGTAAAAAACGCAGCGATACCTTCCCAATCTTGGGTTTTGAGCATATTGCCCAGTTGCCATTGAATAAGCTTGCTGTCTAGTCGCTCTTTTGGCACTTTATTTAGCCAAAAGCTCGCTTGTTTATGCCCGCTTGAAGCAAGCGACAATGCAAAAGTGTAATACACACCCGCTTTTTCCTCATCACTGTACTTAAATATTTTTTCTAACTTTTCCCACGCCTTCAAAGCAAGCTCTTTATCGCGCCATATTAAACGCTTAACACCATAAAGTGCTATTTGGCCTTCTTTAGCTGACTTATTTTTATATCTATATAATCCAGCTGCAGCGCTTGGATCTTTACGTACTTTTAAATATAAATCTGCTAAGTAGCTTTCATTTTTAGGTAACAGCGTTTTTAAATAAGGTAGTAAGCTTTGCGTACCGCCATCAGCAGCAAGTGTAACGCGCTTCCAAACGGTTTCTTCTTTCATGTAGCCTTTTTTACGCCACTGTGAAAATAAACTATCGCACTCATTTGGCTGCGACTTACCCACAGCCCATAGGTCGGTTACCTGATTAAATATTGCTTTTTCAGGTGCGCCCAAATCCAGCTGAAAATCTAAATAAGTACAGGTAAGCCCAGTATTAGACGTTTCACGGTAATTACGAATATAAGCTGCTTTTTTATTTTTCTTTTTTAAATACTCTAACCATGCTTTACGTACCGGCCACTCAAGCGGAGTATGTTGATATATGTTTAAATAGTCTTCTATCTCTGCTTGATACTTAATATTTGGATGGCGCTGCCAATATGTTTTTTCAACGTAAGGTTTCAGCGGATGATTTAAGCCACTAACCGCTTCTTTAAAGTCTTGGTAGCTTCCGTACCTTACTTTTTTTTCGGCATCTAAAAATGCATCGTTATCGATACTTGCCTCGGCAGAATAAAGAGGGAAAATGAATGCAGCTGCCGCAACACTTAATAAATATTTTTTCATAGTGTCCTTTAATAAAAAATTAAAGTAGTGAATAAAAACTTTTCAACCACCTTAGCACCAAACCAGCTATATTTTAACCAGTCGATTGTAACCGAGTTAAATTTTTCGTTGCATTTTTAATTTAAAGCAAGCACACTGATTGAAATGCAAACTCATCGTACCAGTCTTAGTTCGTCAACTAGGGAGAATAATAATGTTATATAAAAGCGATTCCTTTGAAGTTAGCTTCCTAAAGGAAAGCATCGCCGAGTTTAAGTTTTGTGTTGCAGGTTCTGTAAACACATTATCTCAAAAAACTCTTTCAGATTGCGCGGCAGCATTAAAAGAATTAGCCGCTAATACTGATATCAAAGGCATGATTTTTACCAGTGATAAAGAGCACTTTATTATTGGTGCCGATATCTTCGAATTTTTACCAACGTTTACTAAACCAGAAGCAGAATTAGTAACGTGGATCAAAAACGCAACAGACGTTTTTGATGCAATCGAAGATTTACCATTCCCAACCCTAACCGCTATAAACGGTATGGCACTTGGCGGTGGTTGTGAGTGGGCACTTGCTACCGATTATCGTATAGCAAGCGAAACTGCTAAAATGGGCCTACCAGAAGTTAAACTTGGCATAATGCCAGGGTTTGGTGGCACAGTGCGCTTACCACGTATCATTGGCGCCGATAACGCAATGATGTGGATTACCTCTGGCGCAGAAAATCGCGCAGCAGATGCCCTTAAAGTAGGTGCGTTTGACGCGGTAGTTAGTACTGACAAACTTTTAGAGTCAAGTGTATCAACGCTTGAACTTGCGATTGCTGGCAAGCTAGATTGGCAAGCAAAACGTAACGTAAAACTACAGCCACTTAAATTAAACCGTGTTGAGCAAGGCATGAGCTTTGCAATGGCAGAAGGTATGGTAATGGGTAAAACCAAAGGCCACTATCCTGCACCGGTTATGGCTGTACGTACTATTAAAGCAGCGGCAAACTGTACTCGCGATGAAGCAATGGCAATCGAAAATGCCAACTTTGCTAAATTAGCACGTACACCAGAAGCAGCAGCTCAAACAGGTATATTCCTAGCTGACCAATACATTAAAGGTAAAGCACGTAAATTTGCTAAGCACAGCGATGTAGAAATTAAACAAGCAGCTGTATTAGGTGCAGGTATTATGGGCGGCGGTATTGCATACCAGTCTGCTTATAAAGGCACACCTATTATAATGAAAGACATCCAACAAGATGCGCTTGATTTAGGTATGGGTGAAGCGTCTAAGTTATTAGGTGCAAAAGTTAAGCGTGGCCACATGCCAATGGAAAAAATGTTGGCAACTCTTAGCAAAATCAAACCAACACTTAACGATTCAGACCTACAAAGCGCCAACATTATTGTTGAAGCCGTTGTAGAAAACCCTAAAGTTAAGCAAGCAGTACTCGCTGATCTTGAAAAGAACATGCCAGAAGGCACTGTACTTACTTCAAACACATCGACTATTTGTATTGATTTACTAGCAGAAGCGCTAGATAAGCCAGAAAATTTCTGTGGTATGCACTTCTTTAACCCAGTGCCAAAAATGCCATTAGTAGAAATTATCCGTGGTGCAAAGACCTCAGATAAAACAATTAATGCAGTAGTTGATTACGCGCTTAAATTAGGTAAATCACCAATTGTTGTTAACGATTGCCCAGGCTTTTTTGTAAACCGTGTTTTATTCCCTTACTTTGCAGGTTTTAGCAAATTAGTGGTTGAAGGCGCTAACTTTACAAAAGTAGATAAAGTAATGGAAAACGTATTTGGCTGGCCTATGGGTCCGGCTTACTTACTTGATGTTGTAGGTATTGATACAGCGTTCCATTGTACTGGCGTAATGGCTGACGGTTTCCCTGAGCGTATGGCTCGTGCTGATAAAGACCCTGTGACTATTTTTGCCAACGAAAAACGTTTTGGTCAAAAGAACAAAGCCGGTTTTTACAAATACGAAACAGATCGTCGCGGTCGTCTTAAAAAGTCTCATGACGAGACAGCAGTTGAGCTATTAAGCCCAATTACAGACGCACCAAAAGAATTTGATAAACAAGAAATCATCGACCGTTGTATGATTCCAATGATTAACGAAGTGCTACTTTGTTTGCAAGAAGGCATTGTTGCCTCTCCGCAAGAAGCAGATATGGCATTAGTTTATGGTGTTGGTTTCCCTCCATTTAGAGGCGGCGCGTTCCGTTACTTAGATCAAACTGGTTTAGCTAACTTTGTTGCAGCAGCAGACAAATACGCTCACCTAGGTGCGATTTACCAAGTATCTGAGCAAACTCGCAAGTGGGCCGAAGAAGGTCGTGTTTTCTATAAGGTGGAAGGTTAATATCATGAATAATCCAGTAATTGTAGATTGTATCCGCACACCAATGGGTCGCTCTAAAAGTGGTGTATTCAAACATAAACGTGCTGAAGACTTAAGCGCACATTTAATGAAAGGCTTACTTGATCGCAACCCAGCAGTTGATCCAGCATCAATTGACGATATTTATTGGGGTTGTGTACAACAAACATTAGAGCAAGGCTTTAACGTAGCACGTAACGCAGCATTACTTGCCGGTATTCCACACAGCGTACCTGCTGTAACGGTTAACCGTTTATGTGGCTCGTCAATGCAAGCATTGCATGACGCAGCGCGCGCAATAATGACTGGCGCAGGCGACACTTACCTAATTGGTGGTGTTGAGCACATGGGCCACGTACCTATGACTCACGGCAACGACTTTCACCCAGGCTTAGCAACAACAATTGCACAAGCATCTGGCTCAATGGGCTTAACAGCAGAATACCTTGCAACGCTTCATGGCATTAGCCGTGAGCAACAAGATGAATTCGCTTATCGCTCACATCAACGTGCACAAGCTGCAACGGTTGAAGGCCGTTTCCGTCGCGAAATTTTAGCAATGGAAGGTCACGCAGCAGATGGTTCGCTTATATTAGTTGAAGACGACGAAGTAATTCGCCCAGAAACAACAGTAGAAGGCCTATCAAAGCTTCGCCCTGTGTTTAATCCTGCATCGGGTACGGTAACAGCCGGTACTTCTTCTGCACTTTCTGACGGCGCATCTGCAATGTTAGTAATGAGCGAAGAAAAAGCAAAAGAACTTGGCTTACCAATTCGTGCGCGCATTAAAGCAATGGCTGTGGCTGGTTGCGATCCATCAATTATGGGTTACGGCCCAGTACCAGCAAGTAAAAAAGCACTTGCACAAGCCGGTATTACAATTGATGACTTAGGCGTAGTAGAGCTTAACGAAGCCTTTGCAGCTCAATCATTACCTGTAATGAAAGATTTAGGGTTAATGGATGTTGTTGACGAAAAAGTGAATTTAAATGGCGGCGCAATCGCACTTGGTCACCCTCTGGGTTGTTCGGGTTCGCGTATTAGCACATCGCTTATTCACTTAATGGAAGACAAAAATGTACGATACGGTTTAGCAACTATGTGTATTGGTTTAGGCCAAGGCATTGCAACTGTATTTGAACGTGTTCAAGACTAATTAGTTTATACATGTAAAACCATCTTGGTGATTAAAAAGGCGAACTGATTTTATTCAGTTCGCCTTTTTTATTGGCTTCAATTAAGTGAAAACGACCCTTTATGAAGCAAGTATGTAACAGCGTAATTATGTGATCGGGCGTATTATTTAATAAAGCATTTTGAAGCTGCTAAAAGCGTTAAATAAAATGCTGATCTAGATCTAAGTAAAATAGTTAAATTACACTTAAAATTGCGTTAAACTTCCAAACTTATTAATTGCTATACCTAAGCACTCGCGTACACAGCAATCACTTTAATTAAACAGGCCAATTTATTATGAGCTTTGATAACTCCGATCACCAATTAGATGCCATAGGCCTACGCTGTCCAGAGCCAGTAATGATGGTGCGTGCTGCTATTCGTAAAATGAGTGATGGTGAAACGTTATTAATAACCGCTGATGACCCGTCAACAACTCGCGACATTCCGAGCTTTTGTACGTTCATGGATCACACGCTGGTGGCTAAAGATGCAGAAGAAGCACCGTATAGATATGTGGTTAAGAAAGGGCTGTAGTTCCATTACTCTATTTTAAAAGTTCTTTTAAATACTTTTTCGTTGATTCAAATATTTCTGTATTTAAAATATATTTTTTATTTGCTTTATCAATATAAGCTTCATTGACAGTTTGCCCATTGTCTAAATCACACCCCATATTGTGAACTTTACTTATAGCGTCGTTTAGAGAATCTAACTTAAGCCTGATGCTTTTATCATCAATTAAATGTTCTAAGTAATATCCAAGCTCACCTAATACTAATATCCTCTCTTGAGTTTTATTAAATAGATAGGATATTTCTTTTCTATACATAACTTTCAAATCTCGATATTTATCGGTATTAGAATCATTCTTGTTATAGTTGATATTGCTAGCTGTATATGATTGTCTTGCCTCAACCTGTTTATTAACTAACTTTTCTAAAGCATCTATATTCGCTAAAGTTTTATATATTTTTTCTCTTAAAAGCTTACTATCATAATCTTTTTTCCAATTTGGAATTGAGCAAAATAATAAATAAAGAGCAGCAAAACCACCTGCTATACTCCCAAAACTTGCTAAAAAGTTTAAAGCATTATTCATAATATTACCTAAGTTATACTCATTAAGTAGTAGAAAAATTAAAATAGTGAAAAACATTAGCAATATGATGGACAACCCAGCTGTTTCAATTACTAATAGCTTGCAATATCTATTCTGTGCTTTGTTATTATTCTTCATACAACGTCCTTGTCACAAATCCATAAGTTATCTCGGGCAACTTTAAACTTACAGCTATTTCTTATTAATTGTAACTTTTGGCTTGTCGTAGTCACTGTAATCAATACTTACTATGTACGTGCCTTTTATTGCTGGCGTATAGCTAAAATAATTATAAATGGTATTACAGTCGGCAAGCGCTGGTTGGCCGAGTGTTAGTTTTTGCCCTGCTGGTTGTGCGTCGCTGTAACCACAGTTGTAACCTTCGCTAAAATCGGCATCTGCTATTTTAAATTCGTACACTTTACCTGGGCTAGAAAACTTTACTTCAGCTTGATAAAGCGCAGTGCCTACTGGCATAAATTGATACTGAGGTTCAGCATCCCAAAGCGTAAAGTCGCCTCTTAGGTAAATTGTTTTATCTAGCTCTTGTTGTGGCAATACATCGTTAATCGAAATTTGACTAGTACAAGCAGTAAGTAAACCAGCAATTGCTAAGGTTAAAATTCGTTTCATAGAAATCATCAATGGGTATCCTTTGCGTACAGTGAAAACTAAAAAGCCAGCAAAACGCTGGCTTTTAAAATTGCTAATCGGTGTTATTTTTGTAAAACAGAAATATCTGCAATACCTAAAAACAACCCGCTTAACTGGCTTAATAGCGCAAGACGATTTTGCTTAACTGCTTCATCGTCGGCCATAACCATTACGTTGTCAAAAAAGTTATCAACACTTTCACGAATACCCGCCAATTGGCTTAATGCTTCTTGGTAGTTACCATCTGCGTAAAGTGGTGCAAGGTCAGTTGCAAATTTTGCTACTTGTGATGCCAATACTTTTTCGGCGTCGTCGCTTAATAAGCTCTCATCAACGTTACCTTGGCTGGTAATGTCGTTTTTAGCCAGAATATTACCTACACGCTTATTAGCTGCTGCAAGCGCTTCTGCTGCGTCTAATGTACGGAAGTGGCTTACGGCTTTAACACGGCGATCAAAATCAACAGGTTTAGTCGGACGACGTGCAAGCACTGCTTGAATTACGTCTACTTCAATACCTTCGTCTTGATACCAAGCACGGAAGCGCCCTAGCATAAATTCAAATACGTCAGTTGATACATTTAAGTTAGTTAACTTGTCGCCAAACAATGTTTGCGATTTAGCTACTAGGTCTAAAATATCAAGTGGTAGTTCTTTTTCTACCATAATGCGAAGTGCACCAATAGCAGCACGACGAAGAGCAAATGGGTCTTTGTCACCTTTAGGTGCCTGGCCTATACCAAAAATACCCACCAGCGTATCAAACTTATCAGCAATCGCTACTGCGCAGCTAATTAAATTTGTAGGTAAGTTGTCGCCTGCAAAGCGTGGCATGTACTGCTCGTTTTGCGCTACGGCTACATCTTCGGCTTCACCATCGTGGCGAGCGTAATGCATTCCCATTACACCTTGCACGTCGGTAAATTCCATTACCATTTCAGTCATTAGGTCAGTTTTACTTAATAAGCCTGCACGCTGTGCTAGTACTTTATCAGCACCTAATTGCTCAGCAATATAACCTGCAAGCTCACTAATGCGCTCAGACTTATCTTTAAGCGTACCAAGTTGCTTTTGGAACAATACGCTATCAAGCGATTCTAATCGGCTTTCTAGAGTTTTCTTTTTATCTGTTTCAAAGAAGAACTGTGCATCGGCTAAACGCGGGCGCACTACTTTTTCGTTACCAGAAATAACCACACTTGGATCTTTACTCTCGATGTTAGATACAAACAAAAATTTATTTAAAAGTTTGCCGTTTTGATCTAATAACGGGAAGTATTTTTGATCGTCTTTCATGGTATAGATTAACGCTTCGGCTGGTACATCTAAAAATGCTTCTTCAAATGTTGCCGTTAAAGTAACTGGCCACTCTACAAGTGATGTTACTTCTTCTAGTAGATCTTCATCCATAGCAACAATAGCGTTAACTGCTTTTGCAGCTTCTTCTATTTGTGTACGAATTTGCGCTTTACGTTGTTCGTAATCAGCAATAACGTAAGCAGATTTAAGTACGTCAAAAACGTCATCTGCATGGTTTATAATAATTTTTTCTGGGTGGTGAAAACGATGACCCTGAAGCTGGTTAGTTATTTTCTTACCAAGGATCTCACCTTCAAGTAACTCATCACCAAACAAAATAGTTACCGTATGCACTGGTCGAATAAATTGTGTTTTATTCGCGCCCCAACGCATTGGTTTAGGAATTGGTAATTTAGCCAACGCTTTAGTAATTGCACCTGTCATTAGCGTTTTAGTTTCTTGCCCTGCTACTTTAGCAATGTGCAATAACCATGCGCCTTTATCAGTCTCAAGTGTTTGTGCGTCTTTTACTTCAATACCACAACCACGTGCCCAACCCATTGCTGCTTTTGTTGGGTTACCGTCACCGTCAAATGCGGCTTTGGTTGCTGGGCCGCGTTTTTCAACTTCTTTGTCTTGTTGCTTAGCTTCAAGCGCTTTTACTTGTAAACCTAAACGACGAGGCGATGCATACCAGCTTACACCTTGATGTGCTAACTCTAGTGTTTCTAGCTCTGCAGTTAAGTTTGCAGCAAAAGCTTCTGCTAATTTACGCAGTGCTTTTGGTGGCAACTCTTCTGTGCCAATTTCTACTAATAAATTTTGTGCTGACATACTTACTTATCCTTACACAGCGGGAAACCAAGCGCTTCGCGTTTGTCATAGTAACTTTGTGCACACGCTTTTGATAACGCACGTACGCGTAAAATATAACGTTGACGTTCGGTTACCGAAATTGCGTGGCGTGCGTCTAGTAAGTTAAATGCGTGCGATGCTTTCATTACTTGCTCGTAAGCCGGTAGTGGTAAGTTTGCTTCAATTAACTTTTGGCTCTCTGCTTCACATTTATCAAACTGAGCAAATAAGTCTTCTACGTTTGCGTGTTCAAAATTGTAAGTAGACTGCTCTACTTCATTTTGATGGAACACATCGCCGTATGTTACACGCCCTAGTGGACCGTCTGCCCATACTAAGTCGTAAATACTATCTACGCCTTGAATGTACATTGCTAAACGCTCTAGGCCGTAAGTAATCTCACCTGTTACAGGTGAACATTCAATACCACCAACTTGTTGGAAGTAGGTAAACTGCGTTACTTCCATGCCGTTTAACCAAATTTCCCAACCTAGTCCCCACGCACCTAACGTAGGTGATTCCCAGTTGTCTTCTACAAAGCGAACTTCGTGAGTTAGTGTGTCGATACCCATTGCCGCTAAAGAGCCTAAATAAAGCTCTTGGATGTTATCTGGCGATGGCTTTAAAACTACCTGGAATTGGTAGTAGTGTTGTAAGCGATTTGGATTTTCACCGTAGCGACCATCGGTAGGACGACGACACGGTTGCACGTATGCACTCGCCATTGGCTCTGGACCAATAGACTTTAAAAAAGTTTGCGGGTGAAATGTCCCTGCGCCCACTTCCATATCAAGTGGTTGAATAATGACACAGCCTTGCTGCGCCCAATAATCCTGTAAAGCCAGGATCAAACCTTGAAAGGTTTTTACGTCATATTTTTGCATATTTGGCTTTTTACTATCTAAGAAGTAGCGTGAAAATTACCCTTAGTATACCGTGTGTACACTCAGGTTTTAAGCAGTTTGTGTAATTGAAGAAAATAAAAAAGGAGCCATTAGGCTCCTTTTTCTATGTAAGCAATATTTTTTACACGTCTAAGTTAACTACACGTAGTGCGTTCTTTTCAATAAACTCACGACGAGGCTCTACTTGGTCACCCATTAAGGTCGCAAATAATTGATCCGCGCCAACAGCATCTTCGATCGTTACTTGTAACATACGGCGAGCACTAGGATCCATTGTGGTCTCCCAAAGCTGGCTTGGGTTCATTTCGCCCAGTCCTTTATAGCGTTGAATATAGATCCCGCGCTTCGATTCTGTGATCAACCATTCCAAAGCATCCACAAAGTTATCAACAGGTTTTGTTTTCTCACCACGTTGAATATATGCACCTTCGCTAAGGATGTTTGCGATGTTAGTACCAGTCACAGCAATGCGTTGGTAGTCACGTGACGCAATAAAGTCATAATGAAGTACGTGTGCTTTATCTACACCGTGCTGACGAATATTCACAACCGGGTAATACATATTACGCTCAGCATCATGCTCTGTACCAGCATGGAAAATAGTCGCATCTTCATCACGTGCAATCAGGTCGTCAACCAACACTTTAGTCCAAGCAATTACTTTAGCTTCATCTGAAAGGTCATCAGTTTTCAATTCTGTTTGATAAATTAAGCGTTCCATTACCGTGTTAGGGTATTTACGCTTTAAACGCTCAATTACTTTAACTGTGTTTTGATAATCGTGAACGATTTCTTCTAGTGCTTCACCTTCAAGAGCAGGTGCATCTGTACTTGCATACAACGCTGCACCATTAAGAGCAAGCGATGTTAGGTATTCAACTAATGCAGGGTCATCTTTAATATAACGCTCTTGCTTACCTTTTTTCACTTTATAAAGTGGTGGTTGAGCAATGTAAATATAGCCGCGTTCTACAATTTCAGGCATTTGGCGATAGAAGAATGTTAATAGTAACGTACGAATGTGAGAACCATCCACGTCCGCATCGGTCATGATGATGATACGGTGGTAACGTAATTTCTCAGGGTTATATTCGTCACGACCAATACCACACCCTAATGCAGTAATTAGTGTTGCTACTTCTTGTGAAGATAACATTTTATCAAAACGTGCTTTTTCTACGTTTAAGATTTTACCTTTAAGCGGAAGAATAGCTTGGTTTTTACGGTTACGTCCCTGCTTGGCTGACCCGCCAGCAGAGTCCCCTTCCACTATATATAGTTCAGATTGGGCAGGATCTTTTTCTTGGCAATCAGCTAGCTTACCAGGTAAGCCTGCTAAGTCCATTGCACCTTTACGACGTGTCATTTCACGGGCTTTACGCGCCGCTTCACGAGCACGTGAGGCATCAATAATCTTACCTACAACAATTTTGGCATCAGTTGGGTTTTCTAATAAAAACTCAGTGAATTTTTCAGCCATTGCTTGTTCAACTGCAGACTTAACTTCACTTGAAACGAGCTTGTCTTTAGTTTGCGATGAGAACTTAGGATCAGGAACTTTAACACTAACAACAGCCGTTAAGCCTTCACGGGCATCATCACCGGTAGCATTGCTGGTTGTTTTAGCTTTTTTGTTAAAGCCTTCTTTTTCCATGTAGTTATTAAGTGTACGTGTTAGCGCTGATCTAAAACCGGCTAAGTGAGTACCACCATCACGTTGTGGAATATTATTTGTGAAACAGTAAATATTTTCTTGGTATGCATCATTCCACTGCATTGATACTTCAACGCTAATACCATCTTCTTCACGTTCGTGAGTAAAATGGAATACACCTTTATGTATAGGTGTTTTATTACGGTTTAAGTATTCAACGAAAGCTTGAATACCGCCTTCGTATTTAAAGTGGTCAGATTTATTTTCTTCACGTTCATCATTTAAAATGATGCTCACACCTGAATTTAGGAATGAAAGCTCGCGTAAACGCTTGGCTAAAATTTCGTAATGAAAATCTAAGTTTGTGAATGTTTCACCACTTGGCCAAAAACGTAGTTCTGTACCAGTCGTGTCCGATTCACCAATAACAGCTAGAGGTGCATCTGGAACACCCATAGTGTAAAACTGCTCATGAAGTTTACCTTCACGGCGAACTGTAAGTTTTAGCTTTTCTGAAAGTGCATTTACAACAGAAACACCAACACCGTGTAAGCCACCTGATACTTTATAAGAGTTATCATCAAACTTACCACCGGCATGAAGTACCGTCATAATAACTTCGGCTGCTGATACGCCTTCTTCTTCATGGATAGAAGTTGGAATACCACGACCGTTATCTCGTACTGAGACAGAACCGTCTAAGTGAATCGTTACGTAAATATCATCACAATGACCTGCTAAGGCTTCATCGATCGAGTTATCAACGACCTCAAACACCATGTGGTGTAAGCCTGTGCCATCATCGGTGTCCCCAATATACATTCCAGGACGCTTTCTTACTGCGTCTAATCCTTTAAGTACTTTAATACTCGACGAGTCATAATTCTCAGACATGGTTAATCCCACTTATCTTGTTATTAGGTTGCCATGTTTCACGTGGAACATTTGTAGTTCTCGTTGCATGGGTTCCACCACAGCAGAAATACTTTCAGACAAAATTGAAGAGATAAAAATTTGAGAACTGCAGTGAGCAAGTAATTGTCCCACTTTCTCTTTTGTATCTTCGCCTAACTCTGAAGGTAGATCATCTATTAGCAATATAGATTGCTTATCTGTCTCTGACTCAATTAAGCTATTTTGCGTAACTTTTAACGCATATAATAGTAACTTCAATTGACCGCGTGAGAATGTATTCTCCACGCTGTTGCCAGCGACACTAAAACTAAAATCGGCCTTATGAGGGCCTTTACTTGTAAACCCTTGGCGAGCATCTCGCTCAAAGTTTTGCTCTAACGCATCTGCAAGAGATTCGGTCTCTTTCCAACCTGCGTTAAAGGTCATTTCTAAATCACGTACAAGCGTTAATTCTGCACACATTTTATCAAAAAACTGCTGCTTAAACCTACTTATATACGCCAATCTTAATTTATTTATTTCTTCAGCCAGTCTAACAAATTCTTTGTCCCAAAACTTAATTTGGTCAAAATAATTCTTGGGCTTAGTTTTTAACAATGCATTACGTTGTTTAAGTACTTTATTGAACGATTGCCATAAAAAAAAGAACTCATGTTCCACGTGGAACAAACCTAAATCTAAAAACTTTCTGCGCTCTTTAGGCCCACCGAAAAATAAAGAATAGCTCTCTGGTGTAATAATTTGCACTGGCATGAGTTGAGCTAGTTCGGATATTTTACGGCTCGCCTTACCTTGAATTTTTAAATTAGTTTCACCCGTTTGGGTTTTACTAATACCAATTGGAATAGATAAGTCGTGTATTGTTTTGCGCCCGTGAATTACAAACTGCTCTTGCTGATGCGCGATAATACTTTTGTGTTTTGGAGTACGAAAAGATTTGCCGTGAGAAAGGTAATAGATAGCCTCTAAAAGGCTGGTTTTTCCGCTGCCGTTTTCACCATATATTATATTAACGCCGTTAACTGGTTCTAGCGTCAGCGCCTCAATATTACGAAAATATTTGAGGCTCAAATGACTTAAGCTCATTATGTATTTATAGTCTTATAAACGCATAGGCATAACAACGTACATTGCTTCTTCATCGCCTGCACCTTCAATTAATGCACTGCTGTTTGAGTCAGCTAATGTAAATAGTACGTCTTCTGTTTTTAATGTGTTTAGTACGTCTAATACGTAAGACACGTTAAACCCTATTTCTAGGTCAGCACCTTCGTAACTTACTTCAACAACTTCTTCAGCTTGTTCTTGCTCTGGGTTGTTGGCCGTAATTTTTAATAAACCGTTTGATAAGTTTAAGCGTACACCACGAAACTTTTCATTAGATAAAATAGACACTCGTTGGAACGCATTACGTAACCATTCTCGGTTAGCTGTAATTACTTTGTCGCCACCACGCGGTAATACACGACGGTAATCGGGAAAACGCCCATCAACCAGTTTACTTGTAAATGTAAACTCAATATCAATAATACGGATATGGTTAGCACCAAACTGAATTGTTACCAATTCATCGTCAGCTACCATAAGGCGCATAATTTCTTGCACACCTTTGCGAGGTATAATTAATTGACGTTGAGTATTAAGCGATTGCGTTAATTGCTTTTGCGCTATAGCTAAACGGTGACCATCTGTTGCTACTGTTTTTATATCGGTATTATCTACTTCAAACGACATACCATTTAAGTAATAACGTACGTCTTGATTTGCCATCGAAAAATGCGTGCTTTCGAGTAACTTACGAAGCTCTAAACGAGTTAGTTGAAATTCAACCTCTCCGTCCCACTCTTCTAAATTAGGAAAATCATCAGCCGATAAAGTCGTTAATGAAAAACGGCTTTTACCACTGGTTAAAAGTAATTGATGCTCTTGCAAGCTTAAAGTAATGTCTGAACCATCTGGTAGACTTTTACAAATATCGAGTAACTTTTTAGCGGGTAACGTTAGTTTTGTATCGGCAATATCATCACCTACAAATACGCCAGAAACTAATTCAATTTCAAGGTCAGTACCCGTCATTGAAAGTTGTCCGTTTTCTACCACTAACAAAACGTTAGATAAAATTGGCAACGTGTGTTTGCGCTCTATTGCACCCGACACTTGCACCAATGGCTTTAAAAATTGTTGTCTTGATATTGTTATTTGCATAATAAAGTCAGCCCTAAGATGACAATGTTCTTATTAAGTTTTGGTAATCTTCTTTAATTTCGTGGCTTTCGTCACGTAGTGATTTTATCTTACGACATGCATGTAATACGGTCGTATGATCGCGTCCACCAAATGCGTCACCAATCTCAGGTAAGCTGTGATTAGTTAATTCTTTAGATAATGCCATAGCTACTTGGCGCGGCCTCGCTATAGAGCGGCTGCGGCGCTTAGATAACAGGTCTGATATACGAATTCGATAGTACTCAGCAACAGTGCGCTGAATATTGTCTATGGTAACCAGTTTATCTTGCAAGGCAAGTAAATCGCGTAGCGCTTCTTTTACAAAATCAATTGAAATTGGACGACCCGTAAAATTAGCATTAGCGATTACACGGTTAAGTGCACCCTCTAGCTCACGAACATTTGAACGTAATTTTTTGGCAATAAAAAAAGCAACTTCGTGTGGTAAGTTAATCTTACTTTGCTGGGCTTTTTTCATTAAAATAGCAACGCGTGTTTCAAGCTCTGGTGGCTCAATCGCAATTGTTAATCCCCAACCAAAACGCGATTTTAGCCTGTCTTCGACCCCTTCAATCTCTTTAGGGTAACGGTCAGAGGTTAAAATAATTTGTTGGTTGCCTTCAAGCAATGCATTAAAGGTATGAAAAAATTCTTCTTGTGAACGCTCTTTGTTAGCAAAAAATTGAATATCATCAATCATTAATGCATCAACACTGCGGTAATAACGCTTAAATTCTTCTATCGCATTATTTTGAAGTGCCTTTACCATGTCTTGAACAAAGCGTTCTGAATGCATGTAAACAATTTTAGCATCTGGCTTATTTGCCATAATGCCATTACCTACTGCATGTAATAAGTGAGTTTTACCTAAACCAGTGCCACCGTATATAAATACAGGGTTAAAAGCAGAGCCAGGATTGTCGGCAACCTGTGTGGCCGCAGCTTTTGCTAGTTGGTTTGATTTACCTTCAACAAAGCTATCAAAAGTATAGTTTTCTTTAATGTTAGATTTGTAACCTGACTTAGGTGCAGGTTCAACAACTGGCTTTTGCTCGCGAGGCTGTTGTTTTGCTGAAGCGTGTGCACTTGGTGCCGATTGAGTTTCTATAACCGGTGCAGCTTGTGCATTTAATAAAGGTTTACTACCTACATCAAAACGTAGTTTTGGTGCTTCAACACCACAAATCTCTACTAGTAATTCGTTAATTCTATTTAGGTACTTTTCTCTCACCCAATCAAGCACAAAGCGATTAGGTGCATAAATCGTCAAGGTATCTTCGGTACTTTCTGCTTGTAGCGGTCTTACCCACATACTGAATTGCTGCGAAGGCAGCTCATCTTGCAATACATATAAACAACTTTGCCAAACCGACAGATACACAGTTAAACTCCCAGAGATATAATTTTTATTCCCGCACATCATTAATGATTATAAATCATACATTTATTGCGTTCAAATGGTCCAATAAGCGACCCAAGACCGCGTATTATGAAGACACTTTATCCACAAGTAAAAGATTGATTTTTATAAAATTGTTGATATCGATGTATAAAATCATTAACAAGCTGATTTAAAACAGTTTTTATTTTAGATCCTGAGAGGAGATCATAACAAAATAACACCAAGATCGCGAACCAAATTTACGATCCAATTTACTTTTCCCCCGCTTTTATTCACTTTTTATACAGGGGCTGTGGAAAACTTCTTATTTATGATGATCCTAACAGATCGCCTTATATGATCTCTTATATAGTAGTAGGTGGGTTATATACCCTTAACGTAATTATGATTGACTTTACATTACTTACTCTATAATATCTCGCGCTCGCAATGGCACCTATGCCAGGATCGCGACCTGTATAGGATGTTTTAACTTTAACCGATCGGATGAGATTGTTATGAAAAGAACTTTTCAACCTAGCGTTTTAAAACGCAAACGTGCACACGGCTTCCGTGCTCGCATGGCAACTGTAAATGGCCGTAAAGTATTAGCACGTCGCCGCGCTAAAGGCCGCAAAGTTCTTTCTGCTTAATTTATAAGTGGAAGACTTTAGCTTTGGCAGGGAGTTACGTCTGTTAACTCCCTCGCATTACTCTCGCATATTTAATGAACCCGCTCGGGCTGCAACTCCTTTCTTTACTCTATTAGCTAAACCAAATGACCAAGAAAAACCTCGGTTAGGTCTTACTGTTGCTAAAAAACGTGTAAAAAAGGCATGCCAACGAAACCGTATTAAACGTCTCGCTCGCGAAAGTTTTCGTTTAAATCAACACAGCATCGATAATATTGATATTGTGCTTATGGTTAAAAATGGTATTGATGAGCAGTCTAATGAAGAAATAACCAAACAACTTACTAAATTATGGCGAAAAATTAACGAACGCTGTAAACCAGGTGCACCTAAACCGCCACCTTTTAAAAAACGCCCAAACAAATCAGCTAAATCTAACAAACAAACCTAATTGCAATAGAATTGCAGGGTTAATTAATGTATCTTTAGCTCACCTTTTAATCATGCATTTAAATTTTCTAATTGAGTCTTTAAATACATGATATCTATCTCACTAAACTTAAGTAGGGGCATAAACATCATGAGGTTACTTAAACCACTTGTTGCTTTACCAACTTTTTGTTTAGTGTTATTTATCCGCGGTTATCAAAAGTGGATTAGCCCGCTGTTAGGTCCGCATTGTCGTTTTAATCCAACCTGTTCTAGTTATGCTATTCAAGCAATTAAATTGCATGGATCGGTAAAAGGTAGTTGGTTAGCTTTAAAACGCATATTAAAATGCCATCCTTTACATTCAGGCGGAGACGACCCCGTTCCTGAAAAATTAACCCATATTAACCACCAACACGAGAAATAAGAGCTGTTATGGAATCGCAACGCACGTTTTTATTAATTGGCCTAATGCTAGTGTCGTTTTTATTGTTCCAAGAATGGGATAATGATTACAACAAGCCTAAAGTCGATCCAAGTGCCACAACACAAACACTACAAGCAAATTCACCAGAGTCGGATGATTATATTCCTTCATCGTCAGATTCAGAGTTACCTGCTTCAGCAACTTTAGCTAAGCGTTCAGTTATTGAAATTACAACTGACGTTTTTAAAGTTAAAATTGACACCAAAGGCGGTGACATTGTTGAAACAGACCTTCTTCAATACGAAGAGACAAAAGGCAGTGAAACGCCTTATATGCTTCTTGGTCAGCTTGATGGTGGCAAACAATACTTTTCACAAAGTGGCTTAATTGGCTTAAATGGCCCTGACGCATCAGCTAACGGTCGCCCTACTTACAATACCGAACAAAAGTCATATACCTTAACGGGTGATGAGCTTCGCGTTCCACTTCAGTTTACTGATAGTAATGGTGTTAGTTTTACTAAAACGTATGTATTCAAAAAAGGTCAGTATGACGTAGGCTTAGAATACAAAATTAACAACACTACCAGCGCACCTCTTCAAGTACAGCTATACACGCAAATTAAGCGTACCGTACAAGAAAAAGGTAGCATGGTTGATCAAAACTATTTAGGTGCAGCATACGGTACTGATGAAGAAAAATACGAAAAGTATAGTTTTTCAGATATGGCTGATAAAAACCTAAATAAAAGCACACAAGGTGGTTACGTTGCCTTTATTCAACATTACTTTGTAAGTGCTTGGGTTCCAATGCAGGACCAATCAAATACACTTTATAGCTTAATTACAAAAAGTAATGCCGCTATTATTGGTGCTAAAGATCCCGCTGTAAATATTCAAGCTGGTAGTGAGCAAATACTAACTGCTACTTATTATATGGGTCCGAAAGAGTCAGATATTCTTGAAGCGATTCACCCAGACCTAGACCTAACCGTAGATTACGGTTGGTTATTTTTTATCTCGCAACCTTTATTTGTATTGCTAAAATGGCTACACAGCATTTTAGGTAACTGGGGTGTAGCAATTATTGCCATCACTATTATCGTTAAATCGTTAATGTACCCACTTACTAAAGCGCAATACACTTCAATGGCAAAAATGCGTGCCCTACAGCCTAAAATGGCAGCTCTTAAAGAAAAGTTTGGTGATGACCGTCAAAAGTTCGGCCAAGCAACTATGGAAATGTACAAAAAAGAAAAAGTTAACCCAATGGGTGGCTGTTTCCCTATTTTGCTACAAATGCCAATTTTCTTAGCCTTGTTCTACGTATTCTTAGAGTCTACTGAACTTCGCCATGCTGAATTCATTTTTTGGTTAACTGACCTTTCTGCGAAAGACCCATACTACGTATTACCAATATTATTTGGTGCGAGTATGTTTGTGACGCAAAAGCTACAACCTATGACGGTTACTGATCCAATGCAGCAAAAAATGATGACCTTTATGCCGGTTATTTTCTCTGTATTCTTCTTATGGTTCCCATCTGGTTTAGTTCTTTACTGGTTAGTGTCTAACCTTATTTCTATTGTCCAGATGTTAATCATCTACCGTGGCATGGAAAAGAAAGGAATTAAAGTAAGAGGCTAACTAAGCTCCTACTTATATAAAGGCGACTTCGGTCGCCTTTTTTATTGCCTGTTTTTCACCACAGCTATTCGCTACAAATAAATCGATAGGTTACAATACGGGCATAAAGTTACTCATCGTTGGCAAATTAATAGCATGATCAATCAAGATACAATTGCAGCACAAGCAACAGCACCTGGACGTGGTGGTGTTGGTATTATTCGCGTTTCAGGTAGCCTTGCTAAAAGTGTCGCCGAAAAAGTAGTAGGTAAAATACCTAAAGTTCGCTACGCCGATTATGTGCCATTTAAAAGCCTTGCTGGCGAGCAACTTGATCAAGGTATTGCCATTTACTTTGCAGGTCCTAACTCATTTACTGGTGAAGACGTACTTGAATTACAAGGCCACGGCGGTCCTGTAGTACTGGATATGTTACTTAAAGAAATTAGTAAAATAGAGGGCGTTCGTTTAGCAAAGCCTGGTGAGTTCTCAGAGCGCGCATTTATGAACGACAAGCTTGATTTAACACAAGCAGAAGCCATCGCCGACTTAATTAATGCCACTAGCGAGCAAGCCGCTAAAAGCGCCCTACAGTCTCTCCAAGGTGAATTTTCTAAGCACATAGAAACACTCGTAGAAAAAGTAATTCACTTACGCATGTATGTAGAAGCGGCAATAGATTTTCCTGATGAAGAAATTGATTTTTTATCAGATGGTAAAGTGTCAGGCGACTTAGACGCGATTATTACTCAGCTTAACACTGTAACCAACCAAGCCAAGCAAGGCAGTATCATGCGCGAAGGTATGCGTGTTGTTATTGCAGGTCGCCCTAATGCGGGTAAATCAAGCCTGCTTAACGCTCTAGCCGGTCGTGAAGCCGCAATCGTAACAGAAATAGCCGGTACCACTCGCGACGTACTACGAGAGCATATACATATAGATGGTATGCCACTGCATATTATAGATACCGCAGGCCTTCGTGAAAGCCCTGACCGCGTAGAACAAATAGGTATTGAGCGTGCATGGGATGAAATAAACCAAGCCGACCGCGTTTTATTTATGCTTGATGGCACTGATACTATAGATACTGACCCGCACAAAATTTGGCCTGAATTTATGGCAAAATTACCAGAAGGTATGGGGGTTACGGTCATCAGAAATAAAGCTGATTTATCGGGCGACATAGTAGGAATGGAGCAAGAACAACAATACCCGGTCATCAGCTTAAGTGCTAAAAATGCTGACGGTATTGAACTTGTTCGCGAGCATTTAAAAGCTTGTATAGGCTTTCAAGGTGCAACAGAAGGTGGCTTTATGGCGCGCCGTCGTCATTTGGATGCACTAGAAAGTGCTGCGTATCATTTAGAAACGGGTAAAACACAGTTAGAAATGCACATTGCTGGTGAAATACTCGCTGAAGAACTGCGTTTAACACAGCTGTATTTGAATGAAATAACCGGTGAATTTACCTCAGACGACTTACTTGGCAAAATATTTAGCTCGTTTTGTATTGGTAAATAAACACCCTATTACAGATATATTTTTATTATAAGAGCACTTAGG
Source organism: Pseudoalteromonas sp. SWYJ118 (assembly GCF_015864505.1). NCBI lineage: Bacteria > Pseudomonadati > Pseudomonadota > Gammaproteobacteria > Alteromonadales > Pseudoalteromonadaceae > Pseudoalteromonas > Pseudoalteromonas sp. SWYJ118. The sequence goes on from NZ_JADYXC010000026.1 coordinate 36,386, forward strand.
TGCTCTTTTTTTATGTAAAATATTCTGCTGTAAAATATGTATTTATACACCTGATGCCTGCAAATTACTGCCAATAAAATCATATCCAAAACTACCTTTGTTACGTGCTAAGAGAGGTCAGATTATATAGAGTAGGCAATACTGAGAGTGCTTATTGAGGAATTAATAGCACAAATTACACCTATTATTAAGGCTAAAACCGATGCCTTTTCAAACAACCGCACGCTTTAATAGCGTTATATGTCATACAAAAAGTAGTTATAAATGGCTTCCTTATACTTACTTTAGCTCACAAAAATGCACTAAAACACACCTCATACACGCAAAAAATGATGCTATTCGCTCAATTAAAGAGCTAAAAAACACTGATTAATACTCTAAAAAGCTTACTTTTGACAACATATAATTTGATGATCACTGTGATTTTTAAATAAAATAACTCAACTGCTAAGTATTCAAAACTTTTGATCTGCTTACTCCACCAGCAAAATTAATAAAAATAGCAGCTCTAAATTCGCATAAAATTAAAAATACCGAGATCACTTATCCACAATACCTAATTTTCAGCTCAAATAAATACCAAAACTAGGTAAATCAGCCGCAAAAACCTCATGATCAATTGAAATTTATCTATTTATGAACTTATTTTTAATTAATTTCATTAGATCTCCTTTATTAGATCATTTTTAAAAATTATTTTCGATCTAAATTTAAGGTTATCAACAGGCTTTATATCCACATTATGATCAACATGTATTTTTAATTGAGATATTTACAATTTAATTCCTTACTGACAAGTAATATCAATAACTTAGCGAATATAAAACAACCTAAAAAAACAGTTTAAGCAGAGCTTTCCCCACTGTTATCAACAACTTGATCAGAAGATTACATTTAAAGATAATTTGTTAAACACTATATTATCAACAACTTAAAGACACAATTTTGAATGAGTGTAAAATTACCGCAAAAATAGTTATACAAAAAAGCACTCTTAACTTTACTGTTATCCTCACTCAGTTATCATAGGCGGCAATTAAAACCAATGTGATCACTAATATTCATGAGTTCAGTAAATCTTATTGTCGGCAGCCAAATGGGATCAGCCGAGTATGTTGCAGAGCAATTAAGCGACGCGCTTAATAACCTTGGTATTACTACGCAACTACATGATCAACCTGAATTTAGCGATATTGATCAGCAAAATACCATTTGGTTAATCTGCACATCAACTTATGGTGCAGGTGATTACCCTGAAAATCTTATTAGTTTTGTTGAAGATGTAACTCAAGCAGATGATTTATCTGAATTAAAATATTCAGTAATCGCTTTAGGCGACACTAGTTATGACACTTATAACCTAGCAGGACGTAATATAGATGCCTTATTAACTCAAAAAGGCGCTATAAAAGTAGCAGAACGTTTAGAGCTTAATATTCTCGATGAAGCACTACCAGAAGACACTGCATTAACATGGTTAGACTCTTGGATAGCTCAAACAGGCATAAAATAGATAGATCAAGTAAAAAGTTATATATAAAGTTACCCACAATTTACTAATAATTTAATAGGTTTTGTGGATAAAGATTGAATAAACTGCGTTTTAAAGCATGCTTATCCATTGGATAAGATCCAACTGATTCAACCCTGTGCATAAAGTGCCTTTTTGATCAGAGCTTATTTGCTGGATGATCCGATCATATTAACACCTTTAGATCTGATCTAATTTCATGTTTTAAATGAAGATCTAAACCTTATCAACAGAAAAGTCGATCAGTAGTAGTAATAGTAATAAAAGATCTCTTTAAAAGATCCTTTATATTATTAGAGATCACATACTTAGATCTTGCCCTTTGTTTAATCATTTATCTTCTGCCAATTTCTAGGTAGAATACGCTCCCTTTTGAAGTTTACCGGTTTGATTTAAGTAGGATCCCATTAATGATTTTTCACGAAAATTTTGACGTTATCGTAGTAGGTGGTGGACATGCTGGCACTGAAGCCGCATTAGCAGCTGCCCGTATGGGGATGAATACCCTGCTACTGACTCACAATATGGATACCCTTGGTCAAATGTCTTGCAACCCAGCAATTGGTGGGATTGGCAAAGGTCATTTGGTAAAAGAGATCGACGCGCTTGGTGGTGCAATGGCACAGGCCATTGATAAAGGCGGGATCCAATTTCGTACACTAAATTCTTCAAAAGGACCTGCTGTTCGTGCTACTCGAGCACAAGCAGATCGCGCTTTATACAAAGCGGCTATTCAAACAACATTACAAAACCAAGATAACCTTAAGATTTTTCAACAATCATGTGATGATCTTATTGTTGAAAACGATCGTGTTACTGGCGTAGTAACTCAAATGGGTTTACGTTTTAGTGCACCAAGTGTTGTTTTAACCGTGGGTACTTTTTTAGGCGGCTTAATTCATATTGGTTTAGAAAATTATAAAGGCGGTCGTGCAGGCGATCCTCCTTCAATCGCTTTAGCTGATCGCTTACGTGAACATCCATTTAGAGTTGATCGTTTAAAAACAGGTACACCTCCACGTATTGATGCACGTACTGTTGATTTTACAAAAATGGAAGCACAGCCAGGTGATACACCAACTCCTGTGTTTTCGTTTATGGGTAAACAATCAGATCACCCACAACAGATACCGTGTTACATAACTTACACAAACGAAAAAACACATGATGTTATTCGTAAAAACTTACATCGCTCACCTATGTACTCAGGTGTTATTGAAGGTATTGGTCCACGATACTGCCCTTCAATTGAAGATAAAATTGTTCGTTTTGCAGATAAAGATAAACATCAAATATTTGTTGAGCCTGAAGGTTTAACATCATACGAATTATACCCAAATGGTATTTCGACTAGTTTACCGTTTGATGTACAACTTGAAATTGTGCAATCGATTACAGGTTTTGAAAATGCACATATTTGTCGACCTGGTTACGCAATTGAATATGATTACTTTGATCCACGTGATTTAAAACAATCTTTAGAAACTAAATTTATTGAAGGTTTATTTTTTGCGGGTCAAATTAACGGTACTACCGGCTATGAAGAAGCGGGTGCACAAGGTTTAATTGCAGGCATGAATGCGGCGCTAAAAGTGCAAGGTAAAGACTCTTGGACACCACGTCGTGATGAAGCTTACGTGGGTGTATTAATCGACGACTTAGCAACTCTCGGTACAAAAGAACCGTACCGCATGTTTACCAGCCGTGCCGAATACCGTTTATTACTTCGTGAAGATAATGCTGATATTCGTTTAACTGAAAAAGGCCGTGAGCTAGGTTTGGTTAATGACGAGCGCTGGCAGGCATTTAACGAAAAAATGGAAGTAATCGAAAAAGAGAAGCAACGTATTAAAGATACGTGGATCCATAAAGATCACGTTGTTGTAGATCAAGTAAACGCATTACTGAAAACACCGCTTACGCGTGAAGCAAGTTTAGAAGAATTATTGCGTCGTCCTGAGATTCGTTATAACGATCTTATGGCTATTGACGGATTAGGATCTGAATTTACAAATAAAGCAGCGCTTGAACAAGTTGAGATCCATACTAAATACGCAGGTTATATTGCGCGTCAACAAGATGAGATCAACAAACAGCTTCGTCACGAGCAAACAATTTTACCAAAAGAGTTTGATTATAAAACCGTATCTGGTTTATCAAATGAGGTAGTTGCTAAGCTTATTGAATCACGTCCTGACACTATTGGCCAAGCATCGCGTATTTCTGGTATCACCCCAGCGGCGATTTCGCTATTATTAGTGTATCTGAAGAAGCAAGGCTTATTACGCAAATCTGCGTAACGATAAGGGTACATAGTGTTACAGCAACAATTAACTACATTGTTAGCGCAAACTGATATTGCGCTAACAGAAAAACAACAGCAACAGCTAGTTCGTTACGTCGAGTTATTAAATAAGTGGAATAAAGCTTATAACTTAACTTCTGTACGCTTACCTGAAGAAATGATGATTAAGCATATTATGGATAGCTTAGTTGTTGCGCCTCACTTACCCGGTCATCATTATATTGATGTTGGAACGGGTCCTGGATTACCGGGTATCGTATTAGCAATTGCATTACCTAATACACATTTTGTGTTATTAGATAGCTTAGGTAAACGTGTACGATTTTTAATGCATGTTAAACATGAGCTTGGTCTTGATAATGTAACCCCGGTTCAGTCAAGAGTTGAAGAATATCAACCAAGTGTTAAATTAGACGGCGTACTAAGTCGTGCTTTTGCTTCATTACAAGATATGGTTGACTGGTGTTCGCACTTAATCGATCATTCGGGTAAATTTATAGCACTTAAAGGCGTGTTCCCTAGCGAAGAGCTAGAGTCACTACCTGCAGGCGTTAAGTTTGAGCAAAAAATTGCATTAGAAGTACCTAATTTGGATGCACAACGACATTTAATTATTCTTTCTAAAGACTAGGGATCAGAGACACAGTGGCAAAAGTCATCGCATTAGCAAATCAAAAAGGTGGAGTGGGTAAAACTACAACCGCTGTTAACCTCGCTGCGTCTATGGCTGCAACGAAACGTAAAGTGCTGTTAATTGATCTCGATCCGCAAGGTAATGCGACTATGGGTAGTGGCGTAGATAAGTATGGCGACGTGCCAACTATTTACGACCTACTTATTGAAGATAAACCTATAGAAGACGTTATCATTAAAGAAACGTCTGGCGAATACCATATGATTGCTGCAAACGGTGATGTAACCGCTGCAGAAGTTAAATTGATGGAATTATTTGCCCGTGAAGTGCGTTTACGTAATGCACTTGAAAAAATTCAGGACCAGTACGAATTTATTTTTATCGACTGTCCACCCTCTCTAAATATGTTAACTGTTAATGCAATGGCCGCAGCTGATTCTATTTTAGTGCCAATGCAGTGTGAGTATTATGCACTTGAAGGGTTAACCGCATTAATGGATACGATTACGCAGCTTGCTAAGTTAGTGAATCCTAGCTTACAAATTGAAGGCATACTTCGTACTATGTACGACCCGCGTAACCGTTTGGCAAATGATGTATCAGAACAATTAAAACAACATTTTGGCGATAAAGTATACCGTACGGTGATCCCGCGTAATGTTCGTTTAGCTGAAGCACCTAGTTTTGGTACTCCTGCTATGTACTATGACCGGGCATCAAGTGGCGCTAAAGCATATTTAGCACTCGCTGGTGAAATGTTACGCAGAAAAGAAAAAACAGCGTCCGTTGTCGCCTAACTTTGAGGTAAAAAAATAACATGTCTGCTAAAAAACGAGGTTTAGGCCGAGGACTCGATGCACTTTTAAGTTCGTCAAAGCCTGCACCAAGCCCAAGCAAGGAACAAGACACATCAAACGTTTCTGAGGCTGTGCAAAATGCTGCGGCTAATAATAGTGAATTACAAAAACTCCCAATAGAGTTTTTACACTCGGGTAAATACCAACCTCGTAAAGACATGTCTGAAGAGGCGTTAGAAGAGCTTGCTAGTTCTATTCGCTCACAAGGTATTATTCAACCCATTGTTGTGCGCCCTATTGCACACAATAGCTTCGAAATTATTGCTGGTGAGCGTCGTTGGCGCGCTGCGCAAATAGCTAAGCTTGAAACAGTGCCTTGTATTATTAAAGATGTACCTGATGAAGCTGCCGTTGCGATTGCACTGATAGAAAATATTCAGCGTGAAGATTTAAATGCTATGGAAGAAGCGGTTGCACTTAATCGTTTACTTATAGAATTTGAACTAACACATCAGCAAGTAGCCGATGCCGTTGGTAAATCACGTACAACAGTAACTAATTTACTGCGTTTAAATAATTTAAATAACGATGTAAAAATTCTGTTAGAACATGGCGATATCGAAATGGGCCATGCTCGTTGTCTGTTAGCTCTTGAAGGTGAAGCGCAGTCAGATGCTGCTCGTTTAGCGGTTGCTAAAGCACTAACCGTTCGAGAAACTGAAAAGCTCGTACGTTCTATCTTAGAGCCTGTACCTGCTAAAGAAGTAACCGAAAAAGATCCTGATGTTAAGCAGTTAGAGCAACAACTCGCTGAAAACCTAGGTGCCAAAGTAGAGATTAACTACAATAAAAAAGGCAAAGGTAAGCTTGTTATTTCTTATACTAATTTAGATGAACTTGACGGCATTTTAAATCGTATCAATCACGACAATACCCACCATTAATTTATTACATGTCTGAAAAGGGACATTTGTAGCTATTTCGTGTTACAAAGCGTCTACTCAAGTTGCAAAACTGGCAGGATTAAGTATAATTTCGCCAGTTTTCACACCCTAACAATTAGAACGCAATAAAGGTTAACTAAACGTGACTGACAAGTTAGCAAGTCCATATCGACTTGCCGTATTAAAGTTAATTTGCCTTCAGGGTGTTGTAGCATTAGTTGCTGCTGTAATTATTTTTTTTAGTTCGGGAGTCAATGCAGGGCTTTCATCACTTGTTGGTGGAGCTGTAGCAGTACTTCCGCACTTTGTATTTGCGCTTTATGCATTCAGATATATGGGTGCAAGCCGAGCAAATCAAGCGTATGCCTCGTTGAAACGCGGCAACGGATTAAAGTTTATGCTAACAATCGTATTGTTTGCGCTAGTACTGAAGCATTTTCCGGTAATTTTATTACCTTTTTTTAGTACTTATATACTGGCGCTATTTACTGGATTGTTCGCCCCCGTTTTTTTTAAACATTAACTTTTGGGATATAACATGGCAGCAGAAGAAGTTACTCTATCTGGCCATATCCAGCACCATTTGACCAATGCTAAGATGTGTTCGACCGATACAGGTCTCGCCTTCAACAAAGCATGTACGGATAGTGGTTTCTGGACATGGCATATAGATACCCTCGCATGGTCTATCGGATTAGGTCTATTATTTTTATGGATCTTCCGTAGTGCCGCTAAAAAATCAACACTAGGTGTACCTGGTAAGTTTCAGTGTTTTATTGAAATAATCGTAGAATTCGTTGGTGACAACGTACGCGATACTTTCCATGGTAGAAGCAAGCTTATTGCACCATTAGCCTTAACGATTTTCGTTTGGGTGTTCTTAATGAACTTAATGGATTTAATCCCAGTTGACTTTTTACCAGCATTTGCAGGTTTCGTTGGTGAAACTGCATTTGGTATGGATTCACACGATGTGTACATGAAAATTGTACCTACTACTGATATCAATATGACTTCAGCGCTAGCGCTAGGTGTATTTATTTTGATGATTGGTTACTCAATCAAAATAAAAGGCATTGGCGGGTTTATTAAAGAGTTAACGCTTCATCCGTTCAGCTCAAATAACATGTTTGTTCAAATTATTTTGATACCATTTAACTTATTACTTGAACTGATTGCACTCGTTTCTAAACCGTTTTCATTAGCATTACGTTTGTTTGGTAACTTATATGCGGGTGAGTTGATTTTCATCTTGATCGGCGCTATCGGTTTTATGCAATTACCATTGCATTTTGTTTGGGCAGTATTCCACATCTTAGTTATTACATTACAAGCATTCTTATTTATGATGCTAACGATTGTATACCTAAGCATGGCAAGCTCAGATAATCACTAATTTACAACTTTAATTTTTATAACTTTTAATATTTAACTTTAATTTACAATTGAAACTTTGGAGAAAAAAATGGAACAAGTATTATCAATGCCTGAAGCAATTAAGTACATCGCAGTAGCTTTACTAATTGGTTTTGGTGCAATCGGCACAGCAATCGGTTTTGGTAACATGGGCGGTAAATTCCTTGAAGCATGTGCGCGTCAACCTGAGCTTGCACCTTCGCTACAAGTTAAAATGTTTATCCTTGCTGGTCTAATCGATGCTGTAGCAATGATTGGTGTTGGTATCGCTATGGTATTGTTGTTCGTACTTTAATTTTATTTTTTGAACAGCTTACTATTTAAGGAGGAGCGGTTGTGAATTTAAACGCCACTCTTATCGGTGAATTGATTGCGTTTACGGTGTTCGTATTATTTTGTATGAAATACGTATGGCCACCACTAAACGGTGCAATTGAAGCTCGCCAGAAAAAAATCGAAGATGGTTTAGCTGCCTCTGATAGAGCCGAAAAAGACTTAGAACTTGCGCAAAAGAAAGCTGCTGAACAGCTTAAAGATGCAAAAGCTCAAGCGGCTGATATCATTGATCAAGCTAAAAAGCGTGCAGTGCTAATTGTTGACGAAGAAACACTTCGTGGTCAGCAAGAGCGTGAAAGTATCATTGCTCAAGGGCACTCTGAAGTTGAGTCTGAACGTAATCGCATAACAGAAGAGCTACGTAAGCAAGTAGCAACTCTGGCAGTGATTGGTGCAGAACGTATTTTAGAGCGTGAAATTAATCAAGCCGCACATAGTGACATCGTTGAAAAACTTGTCGCTGAGCTGTAATTAGGAGGGTATGAGCATGTCTAATTTGACTACTATCGCTCGCCCATACGCTAAAGCGGCTTTTGAACTTGCCGTTGAGAAAGGCACTCTTGAAAGCTGGAACGATATGTTGTTCTTTGCAGGCCACGTAGCCAGCAATGAACAAGCATCATCTGCTTTAGCAGGTATGCCTACAGCTACTGCACAAGCTGAATTATTTATTCAACTTTGTGCTGAGCAGCTCAACGAACAAGGTCAGAACCTAGTTAAGGTGATGGCTGAAAATGGACGTTTGACAGCTCTACCTGAAGTTGCACAGTTATTTGCTGAATTTAAAGCAGAATACGATAAAGAAATCGAAGTAGATGTGATTTCTGCAACTCCTCTTGTTGCTGCGCAACAAGAGTCATTGGTAGCGGCACTTGAAAAACGTTTCGCACGCAAAGTTAAGCTGAATTGTAGTGAAGACGCGTCAGTGGTTGGTGGACTTATTATTAGGTCTGGCGACACTGTAATCGACGGTACTATTCGCGGTAAATTAAACCGCTTAGCTACAACACTACAATCGTAATTGGGAAAAAGAGCATGCAACTTAATTCCACTGAAATTTCAGATCTGATCAAACAACGTATTGAGAAGTTCGAAGTTGTAAGTGAAGCTCGTAACGAAGGTACTATTGTATCTGTTACTGACGGTATCATCCGCATCCACGGTCTTGCTGACTGTATGCAAGGTGAAATGATTGAGCTTCCTGGCAGCCGTTATGCTATCGCACTAAACCTTGAGCGCGACTCAATTGGTGCAGTAGTAATGGGTCCGTACGCTGACCTTACTGAAGGCGTAAAAGTATATACAACTGGTCGTATTTTAGAAGTTCCTGTTGGTCCTGGTTTACTTGGTCGTGTTGTAAACACACTAGGTGCTCCAATCGATGGTAAAGGCGCTCTAGATAACGACGGGTTTGAACCTGTAGAAAAAATTGCACCAGGTGTAATCGAGCGTAAATCTGTAGATGAGCCAGTTCAAACTGGTTATAAATCTATTGATGCGATGATTCCAGTTGGTCGTGGTCAACGTGAACTTATCATTGGGGATCGCCAAACAGGTAAAACTGCACTAGCAATCGATGCAATCATCAATCAAAAAGACACAGGCGTTAAGTGTGTGTACGTTGCGATTGGTCAAAAAGCATCTACTATTGCAAACGTAGTTCGTAAATTAGAAGAGCATGGTGCACTAGCAAATACTATCGTAGTTGTTGCATCTGCTTCTGAATCTGCGGCACTTCAGTACTTAGCACCGTTCGCGGGCTGTACTATGGGTGAATACTTCCGTGACCGTGGTGAAAACGCATTAATCGTATATGATGATTTGTCTAAGCAAGCAGTTGCTTACCGTCAAATTTCATTACTACTTAAGCGTCCACCAGGGCGTGAAGCATACCCAGGTGACGTATTCTACCTTCACTCTCGTCTTTTAGAGCGTGCATCGCGTGTAAACGCAGATTACGTTGAAAAGTTCACTAATGGTGAAGTGAAAGGTAAAACTGGTTCATTGACGGCATTGCCAATCATTGAAACTCAAGGCGGCGACGTTTCTGCGTTCGTACCGACTAACGTTATCTCTATCACCGATGGTCAGATCTTCTTAGAAACTGACTTATTCAACTCAGGTATCCGTCCGGCAGTAAATGCTGGTATCTCGGTATCGCGTGTTGGTGGTGCTGCACAAACTAAAATCGTTAAGAAACTAGGTGGCGGTATTCGTCTAGCCCTAGCTCAGTACCGTGAATTAGCTGCGTTCTCGCAGTTCGCGTCTGACCTTGATGATGCAACTCGTGCTCAACTTGAGCATGGTGAGCGTGTAACAGAGCTAATGAAGCAGAAACAGTACGCGCCAATGTCTGTTGCTGATATGTCTTTGTCGTTATTTGCTGCTGAAAAAGGCTTCCTTCAAGACATCGAAATCGCGAAAATCGGTGACTTTGAAGCAGCTTTACTTTCGTATGCAAATAGCACATACGCAGAGCTTGTGGCTCAAATCAATGAAACTGGTAACTTGAATGCCGAGATCGAAGCGCAGCTTAAAGAACTTCTAACGAAGTTCAAGTCTACGCAAACTTGGTAATTTAGTTATTAATGGTGCGCTTTAGGAAACTAAAGCACACCTTGATTCGGAGAGAGAGTCATGGCCAGCGGAAAAGAGATTAAAAGCAAGATCGGGAGTATTAAAAATACTCAAAAGATCACTAGCGCAATGGAAATGGTTGCTGCGTCTAAAATGAAAAGGGCGCAAGAACGCGTTGCTTCAAGCCGTCCATACGCTGACAAATTACGTGAAGTAATTGGTCGTGTTGCTCAAGCAAATCTTGATTTTACTCACCCGTTCTTAAAAGATCGTGAAGTGAAACGAGTTGGTTATATTGTTATCTCTACAGACCGTGGTCTGTGTGGCGGTCTAAACTCAAACGAGTTTAAGAAAGTTGCACTTGATGTTAAAGCGTGGAAAGAAAAAGGTGTTGATGCTGAATTTGCTACTTTAGGTAGTAAAGCAGCTGGCTTCTTTCAACGTTTTGGTGGTCAACTACTCGCTAAAAAAGCGGGCCTAGGAGATAAACCTTCAGTACAAGACGTTATTGGTCCTGTAAAAGTTATGCTTGATGCATTTTCTGAAGGCAAAATAGACCGTTTATTCTTGGTATATAACAAATTCGTTAATACCATGAGGCAAGAGCCAATTATAGATCAGTTACTCCCTTTGCCAAAAGCTGAAGAAGAAGTATCTGCTCACACATGGGATTACTTATACGAGCCAAATCCAGAGGCTATTTTAGAGTCTTTGTTAGTACGCTTTATTGAGTCTCAAGCATACCAAGGTGTGGTAGAAAATGCTGCCTCTGAACAGGCTGCTCGTATGGTTGCAATGAAAGCTGCAACTGATAACGCAGGTGACCTTATGGACGAGCTACAGCTTGTTTATAACAAGGCTCGCCAAGCAGCAATCACACAAGAAATTAGTGAGATTTGTTCTGGCTCAGCAGCAGTTTAATGCTTCGGGTAAAGATTAACGAGAGGAATAGACATGAGTTTAGGTAAGGTCGTCCAAATTATCGGCGCCGTTGTGGATATTGAATTTCCACAAGATAGCGTGCCAGCGGTATACCACGCACTAAGAGTAACAGATGGCGATTTAGCTGGTTTGACTCTAGAAGTTCAACAACAGCTAGGTGGCGGTGTAGTGCGTACTATCGCTATGGGTACTACTGATGGTTTACGTCGTAGTGCTTTAGTTATGAATACAGGTGAATCGATTCAAGTTCCAGTTGGTAAAGCAACACTTGGTCGTATCATGAACGTACTTGGTGAGCCAATCGATGAAGCGGGTCCAATCGGCGAAGAAGACCGTATGTCTATTCACCGTGCAGCACCTTCATACGAAGAGCAATCAAGTTCAGTTGAACTTTTAGAAACTGGTATCAAGGTTATCGACCTTGTATGTCCGTTTGCTAAAGGTGGTAAAGTTGGTTTATTCGGTGGTGCCGGTGTTGGTAAAACTGTAAACATGATGGAACTTATCCGTAACATCGCAATCGAGCATAGCGGCTACTCAGTATTCGCAGGTGTTGGTGAGCGTACACGTGAGGGTAACGATTTCTACCATGAGATGAACGATTCAAACGTACTTGATAAAGTATCGCTTGTATACGGTCAGATGAACGAGCCTCCTGGTAACCGTTTACGCGTAGCGTTAACTGGTCTTACTATGGCTGAAAAGTTCCGTGATGAAGGTCGCGATGTACTTTTCTTCGTAGATAACATCTACCGTTATACTCTTGCTGGTACAGAAGTATCTGCACTACTTGGTCGTATGCCATCAGCGGTAGGTTACCAGCCTACACTTGCTGAAGAAATGGGTGTGCTTCAAGAGCGTATCGCTTCTACTAAGACGGGTTCAATTACATCAATCCAAGCGGTATACGTACCTGCGGATGATTTAACGGATCCATCTCCAGCAACTACCTTTGCTCACTTAGACGCAACAGTAGTACTTTCACGTGATATCGCGTCACTTGGTATCTACCCAGCGGTAGACCCACTTGATTCATCTTCACGTCAACTTGACCCACAAGTAATTGGTCAAGAGCACTACGATACAGCACGTGGCGTTCAAACAGTTCTTCAGCGTTATAAAGAACTTAAAGACATCATTGCAATCCTAGGTATGGACGAGCTTTCTGACGAAGATAAGCAACTTGTATCTCGTGCACGTAAAATCCAACGTTTCCTATCTCAGCCATTCTTCGTGGCAGAGGTGTTTACAGGCGCGTCTGGTAAATACGTATCACTAAAAGATACAATTTCTGGCTTTAAAGGCATCTTAAACGGTGAATTTGATGATATGCCAGAGCAAGCGTTCTACATGGTTGGCTCTATCGAAGAAGCTCAAGAAAAAGCCAAAGGCATGTAACTAGGAGGGTAGTATGACAGCTATGACTGTACATCTTGACGTAGTAAGCGCTGAGCAGAGTTTGTTCTCTGGTCTTGTTGAATCGATTCAAGTATCTGGTAGTGAAGGCGAGCTGGGTGTAAACCTAGGCCATGCTCCACTACTAACTGCCCTTAAACCTGGTATGGTACGTTTAGTTAAGCAATTTGGTCACGAAGATGTGATATATGTTGCTGGCGGTACATTAGAAGTTCAACCAAATCACATCACGATTCTTGCAGATACTGCGGTTCGTGGTGAAGATTTAGATGAAGATTCTGTACAAAAAGCTAAACGTGAAGCTGAAGAACATATGGCGAATTCGTCAGCTGTTGAGTTTGATTATCAGCAAGCGGCTACGCGACTGGCAGAAGCAGTTGCTCAGTTACGCGTAATTCAGCAATTACGTTACAAGTAAGCCTACCCGGTTTGTAAAAAGCCCACTTTAAGTGGGCTTTTTTGTGCCTGTTACTTTTGTATTTACACTAAATACCTTAGTCCGATTATTATCTACACTTTTACACTTTTACACTTATATCCTGCCGGAATCCTCGCTACAATAACGTCATCCAATTAAGTGTGTTTTTTCAGTCAAGATTCAGTACTAATAAACTAACCTACTGAGTATTTGCACAAGAAGTGATTTACGTAATCTTCTGATCAAACATAAGACTTATTTAGCTAAAACAACGAAAAAAGGAAATTGTTTTAATGGCTCTAACAACTATTATTCTTGCTGCGGGTAAAGGTACTCGTATGCGCTCTGCTTTACCTAAAGTTTTGCACAAAGTTGCAGGTAAACCAATGGTGCAGCACGTTATTGATAATGCGATGGCATTAGGTGCAACGACTACAAACCTAGTTTACGGACACGGCGGCGAACTATTACAACAACAACTTGCCGATAACAATGTAAATTGGGTACTTCAAGCTGAACAACTTGGTACTGGCCACGCAGTAGCGCAAGCCAACTCTCATGTTAATGATGAAGACACGGTATTAATTTTATACGGTGATGTACCACTAACAAAGCAATCAACACTAGAGCGTTTATTAGCCGCAACACCTAAAAATGGTTTAGCTGTATTAACGGTAAATTTAGTAAACCCAAATGGCTATGGTCGAATGCTTCGTGCCGGTGGTAAGTTAGTTGGTATTGTTGAGCAAAAAGATTCAAGCCCAGAACAGTTACTTATTAACGAAGTAAATACAGGCATTATGGCTGTTAACGGTAAGCTATTAAAAACATGGTTAGGTAACTTATCTAACAATAATGCACAAGGCGAGTACTACTTAACAGATATCGTTGCAATGGCTCACAGTGAAGGCGTAGAAATCACTTCAGCTCAGCCAGACCATGCAATGGAAGTTGAAGGCGCAAATAACCGCGTACAACTTGCAGGCTTAGAGCGCGCTTATCAAGCATGGCAAGCAGAAGAGTTAATGTTAAATGGTGCAACACTTGCTGATCCTGCGCGTATTGATGTGCGAGGAACAGTTACCACCGGTGAAGATGTACTTATCGACGTAAACGTTATTTTTGAAGGCACAGTCACGCTTGGTAACAACGTACAAATTGGCCCTAACTGTGTCCTTAAAAATTGTAGCATTGGCGATAACGTTATTATTAAAGCTAATACACTGATTGAAGATGCCACAGTTGCAGATAAGTGTACGCTTGGTCCTTATGCTCGCCTTCGCCCAGGCGCTGTAATGGAAGAAGACTCACACATTGGTAACTTTGTTGAGATGAAAAAAACCCGACTAGGTAAAGGCTCTAAAGCCAACCACTTAAGTTATTTAGGTGATGCTGAAATTGGCGAAAAAGTGAATATTGGCGCTGGCACTATTACCTGTAACTACGATGGTGTTAACAAAGCAAAAACTATTATTGGCGATAATGCCTTTATTGGTTCTAATTCATCACTCGTTGCTCCAGTAAATATAGGTGCAACTGCAACAATTGGTGCAGGCTCTGTGATCACCAGTACCGTTGAAGATGACCAATTAGCAATTGCACGCTCTAAACAGCGTAATTTAACGGGTTGGAAACGCCCAGTTAAAAAATAACAATAGAGGCTACTTAGGTAGCCTTTTTTATTTTAGCTGAAGTTTAAATTGCTCTTTATAGCGTCTAGACAAGTTAAGTACTTTACCTGTTGTTAGTTTTATTTCACTGTCGCCACTGGGTAGTGGTGTAATGGACTCCACTTTATCGAGTTTTACGCCATGGCTGCGGTGAATTCTACAAAACCCCTGCACTTCAAGTTGTTTACTTAATGCTGTAAGCGTTGCCCTTAACGGATATATACGTGAGCCTATATGTAGGTTTACATAATTACCCGATGATTCAAGCCAATCAACATCCTCTATTTTTATAATGAATTCTTTTCCGAGCTTTTTAACTAATAGGCGGTTTATGGTCGATGTTGTTTGCTGCTCACTTTCTTCAATTGAAGAGGCTTCACCTAGTAACTGCTGCACCACATATTGATATACTTTGATAAGTACGATGAAAAACACAAAGCTTATAGCGTCTTTCTGGTATTCATAAATAAGCTCAAACCAGCTAAGTCCAAAGTTGTAAGACCCATCATTCAACAAATATATGAATTTACGAACCCCTACCATAATACCAACGTGTAACACGCTAAATATAATAGAGACACCAAAGTACATACCTAATGAGGCCGTAATATTTTGCCAATTAAAAGATAAGTGTCTTAAAAACCAAATTAAAATAGGGAATATAAGCAAAGTACTCAAGGCACTTGAATACTCCCAAACAAATGGCTCCCACATTAAAAAAGTTAAAGCCCCTTCTCTTTGGGCTTCCATTATTTGGGTTGTAGCGTTTACTGTATTATTAATTAATACGTAAGCACACAGTAATAATGATGCGTAAATGCTTTGAAAACGTTGAAAGTGCTGTAGGTTCATAAATGTATGCTTATTGCTGACGTGGCACGCTTATCCCTGTATACCACCTTTTATCACTATTGCTTGTAATATAAGCACTTATAGATAGTTTTAGCGAGATCTTTAGGTATGAATAACGCATAACATACATAAAGTAGTAAAAGCATGAGCACTCAAGTACAACAACCTTCATTAGTTAATTCGCGTAAATATTATCTTGATTGGCTTAGGGTAATCGCATTTGCGTCGCTAATTTTTTATCACATTGGCATGTTGTATAGCGAAAACTGGGGGTTTCATTTTAAGAGTAATTATACATCACAGTATGTTGAATATTTAATGTTGGTGTTTTCACCTTGGCGCATGTTGCTCATTTGGTTTATATCGGGCGTAGCACTGCGTTTTATGATTGATAAAGTAAGCAGCTTTAAGTCTTGGTTACATTTCACCTTATACCGCTCTATTTTTTTACTATTACCCTTGCTGGTGGGGTTATGGTTAATAGTGCCTTTACAGCTGTTTGCAGAAATGTCACAGCAAGGTGTTATTGATATTAGCTATTGGCAATTTTATTTAGCTTTTATAGAGACTAACAATACGCTTTTTATTAATTATCAGTCTGGAGTGTGGCCGAATGTGGATGTAAATCACTTATGGTATTTGCGCTCGTTGTGGCAATTTATGCTGATCATTATTGTTTTAACTCTTTTTGCACGCTTGCCCTTTATTGCGCCTTTAAAAACATTTGCTAAGGGGGGTATGTCATTTGGGCTTTTAATTACCTTGCTCACTATTGCCGTACTATTTACAAGCCATTACTTAACTGGCGATTCAATCAGAGAGACTAACGGCTTAATACTGTTACTCGCAGGATACATACTTGCTAAAAACACTTACTTTTGGAACTGCTTAAATAAAAACTTGGTATTACTGGCTTTGAGTTTTACGGTTTTGTTTGTACTTATAATATTAAGTTATCAGAAGGTGTTTACTCTTCCTCATTTTATTTTAAGCGCTAGCTACAATATTCAACGTGTTGTAGGTATATTTTTTGTACTTGCGCTCGCTCGTCGATTTTTAAATTTTAATACTTACTATTTAAAACAGCTCAATGTATGGGTGTTTCCCTTTTATTTATTGCATCAAAGCATTTTGATTGTTTTGTGTTTTTTACTACAGCCTTTAAGTTTAGGGCCTGTTGCTGAACCATTCATCATTATTACAGGGACTTGGTCTTTTTGCGGTGTTATTACATGGGGTATTACACGTATTGATGTACTTAGACCTTTGCTAGGGGTTGCAATTAAACGAAATTATTCCCCGACTGTAAAAACGATTGGCTATACGGCCGCTTTAATTTTAATAACTCCGCTAGCGTATAAGCTAATTACTTAGGCTAAGGGCTGTATTAAAACTGCCATAATCTTGTCATGCCTGTGTGTTGATATTTAGTAAATACAATACTAAGGAAAATTACATGTTTAAAAAATCAATTATTGCGCTGTCACTTATATCTGTTCTCACTGGTTGCTCACTTGATGGTGACGATGGTCAAAACGGCTCTCAAGGATTACAGGGAGAACAAGGCACAGATGGAACTAATGGGTTAAATGGTATAAATGCCAATTCAGCATTAAATATTAACCTTGTGGGTAGAGGTGTATTAAATGCACAAAGCCCAGAAGGTGCAGCTGAAATAGTTGCATATCAAGCATCTAAAAAATGGATTTACGCTATTAACAGTTCAGGTGATGACGCTGTTGTTAATATTTTACCCGCCGACACCTTTGATACTGCCGCACTCGTTAAAGATAACGAAGGGGTTATAAACGCCACAAATTTAACGTCCATTATTACGTTGTCTTTAAACGAGTTCACCCAAGGCGATGCAAACAGCATTGCTATTGATGAAAATAACAATCTACTTGCAGTGGCAATGGCTGCTGAAAGCACGGGTGATACAGGTCAAATTGCTTTTTACGATATAAGCGGCGACTCACCTGTATTTATTAAAAATGTTACAGTCGGATTTTTACCAGACATGGTGACGTTCACCCATGATGGCGCAAAAGCAGTGGTTGCTAACGAAGGTGAACCAAGTGATGACTACAGCGTAGATCCTGAAGGTTCTATTAGTATTATCGATATAACAAATAATGTAATAGCCGATACAGCAATAAATATTGATTTTAAAGCCTATAACAACAAACAAACCGAACTAGAAGCGCAAGGGGTAGTTTTTGCAAACCCAAATGGTCGTACTATTAACGGTAATCTAATAAATACCACCGTAGCTATGGATTTAGAGCCCGAGTACGTTAGCATTTCTAAAGATAACAAATATGCTTATGTATCTATTCAAGAAAACAATGCACTTGCAATAGTTAACCTACAAGACAACAGTCTTGAGCTAAAGGGCTTAGGCTTTAAAGATTGGTCAAGCTTACAACTTGATGCCTCAGATAAAGACGGCGGCGTGAATTTTAAATCATACCCAGGGCTCTATGGTATGTACCAGCCCGACACTATCTCAAGCTTTAGTTGGAAAGGCGCTAACTTTATAGTCACTGCCAACGAAGGTGACGCAAGAGAATACTTTTTTGATACAACGGATGAAGCAGACTGTATAGCAAAGGGCGGACTTGATTACGATAAAGACGATGGCTGCTTAGCTTATATAGATGAAAGCCGCGTTGAAGACTTAACTCTTGCTACTAATTTTGATTACTTAAATAATGACGATGATGATATTGGTCGCTTAAAAGTAACAACAATAAAAGGCGATACCAATAACGACGGACAATACGAATCGCTTTACGGCTATGGCGCACGTTCTTTTACTATTTGGGATAGCAATGGGCTGGTGGTTTTTGATTCAGGTGACGATATAGCACGTATAACAGCATCGGTGCATGGTGAATCATTTAACAATAATGAAGATGAAAACAAAGGTGACTCACGTTCAGATGATAAAGGCGCAGAGCCTGAAGCGCTGACTATTGGTAAAATTGACGATCGTACATTTGCTTTTGTTGGATTAGAACGTATGGGCGGTATTATGGTTTACGACATTACTAATCCATACAATGTGCAATTTGAAGACTACTTCTATAATAGAGGCTTAATTAAAGGAGCGAATATTACAGGCGATTTAGCACCTGAAGGAATGGTATTCGTTTCAGCAGAGCAAAGTGCAACAGGAAATCCACTCTTAATTGTTGGAAATGAAATATCAGGCTCTATTGCCGTATGGGAAATAGCATCTAAATAAATCTTTAATTTTAAATAAAACTGTGTGTTGTTTGTTTAACATACAGCTTAGTTTAAACCTTACTAATACATCATCAATTGATACATAAATTATGAGTGTTTTTTAAACTAAAAGTATCCTGCAGCCCTTTATTTGTATAGCTTTCATACTAAATTCATTTAATTGTCAAAAAGCTGAAATAAAACATTGACCCCCGCTCGAATCTCCCTATAATGCGACCCCACTGAGACAGGAAACGCCAACGCATAGCGAGGCACGAACTACTCAGAGAGTTAAGTAAAACTTCGGTTTTAAATCTTCCAAAAAGAAAGTTTAAAACTAAGTGTTGACTCGAAAAATAAAGGGTGTATTATTCGCATCCCTTGAGACGCTAAAGCGACTCAAAACGTTCTTTAACAATATAAAGCAATCATCTGTGTGGG
>NZ_JADYXC010000027.1:0-44811 GCF_015864505.1 Pseudoalteromonas sp. SWYJ118
GTTGTTGCTCATCAGCTTGAGTGGTTGCGCGCAGCAAAACATCACTTTTACCTTGCGGTAAATTAGCCAAGGTGGCTACACCGTTTGCCAGTGAGCCGGTATGTTCAATGCCCTCATTATCTATAACGATATAGTCAATACCATCAACGGGTGAACCATCATCATAAAGATATTCAAGTTCAAGCTGAGCGAGTGAACCTGCGGATAGCGTATTGTCACCCAAATCAAACGCAGTCACTTGGCTAATACCGACAGGGCTTGCGGTGCTTGGGCTACTGGATGTTTGTGGGCTGGTTATGTCGTAATCAACCGGGCCATCAAAGGTTATAAATGTGCCATCGAGTGTGAGTACGTTAGTGGCGGTAATATCAACATTGCCTTGGCTGTCGAGTTTTATCTCGCCGCCCGCGTTGTGAATAATTAAATCGCCATTACCAGAACCCGTTATGCTTATATTATTGTTTGTTTGTAAAAACGTAGAGCCAGTAGGTACATTAAGCTTTAAGTCGCTGTTATTGGTTTTAAGGAGTATGTCGCTCTGTGCATGCACTTTTACTGCACGTCCGGTGAGGAGTGATATTTCATTCTCGCTCGTAAGGGTTGCATTTTTACCACTGAACGCCTGGCTGCCACCACTTTGATAATTTACATGGTTGTTAGTTGTGGTTTGCGATACGGTATTTTTAACATCAATAAATTGATTGTTTTTAATAACAAACTGAACATTGTTTTGTTCGGTTTCAAGGCACAGGTCGCGCCCTGCGTGTAAATTTATAGTACCGAGTTGACTTATCCATTGAATAAATTGGCGGCCTGATTTTATAGCATTTAATTCAATATAGTGCTCACTGGCGAGTGTTTGTAAGATGACTTTGGGTACATCTTTATCGTCATCAAACATGAGTTCATTTTGCGCTGCGCTTAATAAGCGATTATGCGTTGGGTTAGCGGCTGTAACTACGCTTGGCTGGTCGGCGTTTAGTGCAAAACCCATTATAAATGTATTATTTGGGTCGTTATTAATACACCCAATAAGTACCTCAGAACCACCAACGAGTGGAAAGTGCCAGCCAGTGGCTTGAGGTTGATTTTCACAAGCATATAGCGCTAGTTTTTTTAGTGCAGGGCTTGATTGAATTACTGGGCGAGCTGTTTTATCAAACTCGGTACGAATACGGTATTGGCCGTGTTCATCTACAAATGCATTACTTGTGAGAGATTCTACGGTTGCTGGAAATACCATAGGCTTAGGTGTATGAGGCTCCGGCATTGCTTTGTAAGGTGTGCCTCGCTCTATAAATTGCGCTACGCAGTGATAGTGCGTTTCACCTTCATGGCTGCTTTCGTCATTTGCTTGATTAAGGGTGTGCTCTATTGCAATGCATAGCAAATCACCACTAGCAAACCCCATATTATCGTCAAGCGAAATTGAGCAGCCTGCAAATACATCAGATACATTACCCGTAAGCGTAACCAGTTTATTGTGTGTGGCTAATGCATTGCTAAAGCTTTGTGTTTGCGCTGATGCTTCGGCGTCTGAGTTTGCAGCAGGCTCGAAAAAAGATTGACTGTTACTGGCTACTTTTTGAAATTGTCCATGGGCATTACTTTGCGCTGCATTATTATATAAGGTTTGTGTTACTTCACTGTGCATAAAGCCGACAAAGTTACCCCAGTACTGGGCGTTCATCCCCGCGTTTGCTTTAACTTCTAATACACCCGTACTTAAGTAGGGGCTATTGAGGTTGCTGTCACTTATAACAAGTGTTTCGGTGTTTGATTCACTTTCAATCCAGTAAAAAAGACCATGCTGAGACATCAAGCGATTAAAAAAGGCCCAGTCACTTTCCATTGCTTGCACACATTGCTTTAAATGCGGTAAGGCGGAGCTTGTCCTAAAAACGATTTGTCCTGATGAATAACCTGCTTTTTGTGCTAAGTAATTTAATACATCTTGTACGTTTACGGTAATAAAGACTTTACTGTTTGAGGTGTCTTTTAAGGTGGATAATCGATCTTGAATGTTTATTTTAAAGCGATGTAGATTGTTGAATACACCCATATTGGTTACAGATGTAATCAGGCCGCATTGCTCTCGATATTTTTTGTTTTTATTAACAAAAATCACACTGGCATTAGCAAGTAGTATATCTGTATTGATTTTTACTGAAGATTCAACGGTGAGTAAATAACTAAAGCCTTTATTAATTTTTTCGTAGCCATGTAGGTAAGTAACATTAAAGTCTTTGTCATTAACCTTCAAAAAAAAATTAGATTTAGTCAAAACGTTGCAATCCCTGCTCGGTAAAATTAGTGGCGTAAACATACCTTTTTGTGTGTTAATGATCAACTGGATAATTGTAACTCTAAAAATAAATTGAATTATCTTTTTGATTGTTTCATAAATGGGGATTGTTTTGTTTTATTGCGTATTATTCATTTATAACTGTTTTTTAGAGTGTTTATTCTAATTCGTAAATCGCATTAATATTCTAATATTTTAAACCTTATATAGGTTGACAATAGCGGTTAGGTGTTTGTATTATGCGCCAAATAAATGGATTTATTACTAGCCTTAGACTAAGAGTTTTTTAGTTTAACTGATGACAAGGAGCATGTTGTGAATAAAAAAGAGTTTATAAATCAAATAAATAGCTTGTACTCCTTAGCTTGGTCACTTACTGCCAGCGTTTCTTCGCTGCTAGATCAGGTAGGTATTCCTGCCCATCGCGTTTTTTCTGAAAATTCTATAGAACACTTTTTCTTTTTTTTAAATAATCCTCCTAAAAGCAATGAAAAAGTTACTTTAATTAACGGTGATGTTTCTGTTTATATAAAAGAGCTTTCGCTAATAAATACTAAGTTAATTATGTCTATAGATGATGTTGTTACGCAGTCTTTGCTAGTTGATTCTCAAGAAAAAAGCAGAAAGAAGACCTTGTTCGGATTTTTTAAAACTAATAAATGGTCTGATTGTGCGAATGTAAGATTCAATAAAGTTATTTGCCCAGTTTATGAAGCTACTCTTTGCAAAACTAATTTTAATTTTAAATAAAAATATTTATTGAGGTAAAAAATGCGCTTTATTTTAAATGCGATTATAGGTTTATCACTTTCTATAATGTTAGCTGGTTGTATGAGTACTAACGTAAGTTTAGATGTTAAGGCAACAGATAACTTAAATTTAAACCAATTTGATGAAGCGTTACCAGTCGTTTTAAAGGTATATCAATTGTCGGATATACAAACCTTTAAAACAGCTACGTTTGAAGAATTATGGAAGTCAGATAAGTCAGTTTTAGCTAATAGTTTAATTACATTAGAAGAGCGAACAATTCACCCTTCTGAACAATCTAAAATTAAGTTTGAACAGGCTGAAAATGCAAGATTTGTTGCTATTGTGGCTTTATTTAGAGACCGCAGTGGAGACAACTGGAAAGCGTATTACCCGCTTGCAGATGGCCCTGTTAAGTTATCTACATCATTAGATGTTTTGGTTACCAATAACGAAGTTCAGTTACCTGGCGTGGATAAGGCTGAGTAATGAATTTAAAAGCTCCCGCAAAGCCCGTTTGGGCTGAAGGTGTTTTGCTTGCCCAGCAACATTTTCAACTATTTGACGATTATCACGATCAAAATCAGGTTGTACGTCAAGCGCTAATATCACCGTTGGCATTTGGTTTACAGCATTTTGCTATTGATGAATCAGCACTTGCTCGCGGCATATTAAAAGTGACCAGTTTTAAGCTACTTTTAGAAAATGGCCGTTTGCTTGATTTCGATCGTCAACATCAAGATGATTTAAAACTAGAGCTTGATAATAACCACCAAGAGAGTGTTATTTATATTGCTATTGCTGCAAATAAAACAGTTAGCAATATTGAAGGTTATGCGGCGAGTGGGCAATTGAGCGCATATGAAGCGGATTATATTGATTTAGAAGATAATCATGATGCGTCGCGTAGTCGTGAGGTATTAGTTGCAAAACCTAAATTTATATTACTGTCTGACTCAGATGTAAAAACTTATTTTGACACCATTGCCTGTTTGAAAATAAGTCGCTCGGAAGATGGATCATTTGTTTTAAATAAACAGTTTGTGCCTCCTTTATTAAATATTAGTGCGTCTGCTTATTTGACTGAATTATTAAACAGAACTGCTAATTTAGTTAATGCAAAAGTTAACGTGCTGCTTAGTAGACGTAAAAATTATGGCTCAGTTACTGACTTTGGGCCAAATGAAATGAATACATTTTTGTTACTTAATGCAATGGCTCCATCAGCCAAGCGTTTAGATCATCTTAAAAACTTGTCATTGGTTCATCCGGAACGTTTGTATTGTGAGCTTGTTGATTTAATTAGTTCAGTTTCAATGTTTGAGCACAGCGATTTAGTTAACCAAGTACCACCATACCAGCATAAAAATTTAAGTAATGTATTCGGTCAGCTTGATGGCCTATTAACTCGTTTACTTGAAGGGGTTGTTCCTAAGAAAATGGTGGGCTTGAAACTTGAAAAAACCTCTAACGCTATTTATCAAGTTGCCACTATTGATTCTGCCACTTTTACAAATAACGACTTTTATTTAGCTGTGTATTTTGAATCTGAAGACACAAAATGGATTGAAACATTTAGTGACCAAGTAAAAGTTGGAGCAAGCGAAAAGCTCGATATCATGATTTCATCTGCTTTAGCGGGTGTACAACTAACGCATTGTCAGCGACCTCCGAATAAGCTGGCCATAAAAAGTGGGTATGAATACTTCAGGCTTGAGTCGCATGGTTTCATTTGGCAGCAAATTATTGAAGAGCAATCATTAAGCCTATTTGTACCATTTGGATTGCAAAGTGCACAAATTGAAATTGTTACCGTAGCACGTAATTAACGTTGAGTTGAAATTATGCAAGAAGCACAAAAAGAACAAGATTTAGTCGCGTGTATTTCGCCTGTAATTAATGCGCTAACACCATTAAAACTAAAGCAATCTACTAACTTAGAGCTTGAAGAGTTTAGAGAAAATTTACTAACTAGTTTTGATGACTATGAGCGTAATTGTTACTCGCAACAGGTAACAACAAGTTTAATGCAAGAAGTTAAGTTTGCTCTTACGGCTATGTGTGATGAATTTGTTATGAGTTCAGGTGCTCATTTTAGAATGGATTGGATGTCTCGACCGCTACAGCTTGAATTTTTTGGTAACAACCGAGCTGGTGAAGAATTTTTTGAACGTTTAGGTAAGTTGCGTACCGGCGGAGAGCAAAAGCTAGCTGCATTAGAGGTTTATTATATTTGTCTGCAGCTTGGCTTTGAAGGCATTTACAAAGTTAAAGGCATTGAGCAATTAAAAGCGTTAATTGTTGATGTTAGAGCTCAAATTGAAGATATAAAAGGAACACCGAGTTCTCAATTATCTGATAACGGTATACCTGCAGAAGGGTTTGCTATGAAGGTGGGGCGTAATATTCCTTATTGGGTGATTTTGGCTATTTGCTTGGGTTCTATTGCCTCATTATTTGCTGGATTTCATTATGTAATTAATAAGCAAGCAACGCAGAGTACTCAGGTAATAGACAACCAAATTGAAGTGCTGACTCAGCTCAATAAAACCAACGAAACACGATAGGTAACACAATGCAGGGAAGAGTTAATAAAAGCGGTTTAGTTCATTTTTTATTGGGCTTGGTATCATCGCGTGCAACGGGTCAACTTATTGGCTTTATAGCCGTTTTGAGTATTGTGTGGTTTGCCGGTCGCATGGTGGGTTTAGATACTACCGATAAAAAATTAATTGCGATGGGTGCTGTAACCGCTGTTTTTGTTTTATTTATTTTTATTCGTTGGTTATGGACTAAGCGCTCAGGCGATAAGTTAGCTTCTGAATTAGCAAGTCATAATGCCGGTTCGAGTGCTGAATTAAGCGAAATTAAAGAAAAAATGCAAGAAGCATTGGGGTCTTTAAAAGCATCTCATTTAGGTGCGGGTTATCGTGGTAATACCGCTTTATACGCTTTGCCTTGGTATATGATTATTGGCCCTTCGGCTACAGGGAAAAGTACTTTATTTGCAAATTCGGGCTTACATTTTCCTTACTCTAATTCGAGTGAATTGCATATCCAAGGTTTTGGTGGAACGCGCAATTGTGACTGGTGGTTTTCAGATCAAGCTATTTTAATTGACACCGCAGGGCGTTACACAACTGAGCAGTCAGAAAACAAAGAGTGGTTGTCATTTTTAGCGCTCCTTAAAAAATACAGGCCAAAGCTGCCTATAAATGGCGTAATGGTGGCTATTAGCGTTGCAGATGTATTAACTTCCGACAGTGAAGAAATCCGTCAACATGTAAAATTAGTACGTGAGCGTATAGAGGAGCTAATTACTCAACTTGGCGTTATCTTTCCTGTATATATTACTTTTACTAAAACTGACTTAATAAGTGGTTTTGAACCTTTTTTTAGCGACTTATCTGAAAAAGAGCGTGAGCAAGTATTTGGTGCTTACTTACTCGATATTAGTGAAGATCAAAAAAATGATCCTGCGGAAATGTTTGAAGTTCGTATGCAGGAGCTATATGAGCGACTGTGCGAGCAACGATTAAGTAAAGTTGCACGCGAGCGCAATGAGCATCGTAAGCAACTAATACTAGATTTTCCTAACCAATTTCAATCGGCTTCAACTAAGTTAACTGAGTTTGTTAACTTGCTGTTTAAGTCTAATCCGTATCAAGAAGTTCCTTGGTTTGCTGGTGTTTATTTTACATCGGGTACGCAAGAAGGAACGCCTATTGAACGCATTACTAATGGTGTACGAGATCAATTTGGTGCGGTTGTAGTTGACCAAAAACAAGAAAGTATTACTCAAAGTTATTTTATTAACCGCGTATTTAATGATGTTATTTTTAAGCTGCAGGATTTAACGCGAGGAAACAGAAAAAAACGGTTAGTAGGACGCTGGTTAAAAGGTTTAACCGTTACTTCGGGCTTGGCATCTATTGCCGCAATTACAGCACTTCTTATTACGTCATACACGAGTAATCAACTATTACTTAATCAAGGTGAGTCACGTGTAAAAGCTGTTGTTGAAGCTAATGTAAGTAAGGCTAAAGATGAGCAAAAGCTCGCGGCTACGCTAGCTTTATTTGAGCACTATGGTCAGCTTAAAACTTACGAAGATTCACTTCCGTGGTATTTTATATTTGGTATTTATGAAGGTGATGAAACCTTAAATAGTGTTGCAAATGTACTATTTAATCAAATGAATCAACTTATTACTTACCCAGGTGAAGAGCATCTACTTGCACAAATAAAGCAGTACGAAACTCAGTGGTTTGACAATGAAGATGAAGCAAAAGCAACTATTCGTCAGCAGTATTATGATGCACTAAAAATGCATTTAATGATGAGTACGAACCCTGAGCATATTTCAACGGAGTTTGCTAAAGAGCAATTGCTTAATTTTATTGCTGAGCATTTTCATATAGACATAAATGCACAAGAGCAAGCGCCAATTTATACACAACTGAGTAGCTTAGTTGATATGTACCTACAAAATATGGGTAGCGATATAGAGCAACCAGGTAAAATTGCATTTTGGCAAACTAACGAAACATCAATAGCACTCGCGCGCGATAACTTAAATACCCAGCCAGAGGCTTTCCCGTTATATCAACAAGTAATTACAAGTTTTGCTGAACGTAAAAAGCCATTGTTATTAAACGATTTTATGATTTCTAAAAATCGTGATGTATTTAAAAGTAAGTATAAAATCCCATATGTTTATACAAACTTAGGGTGGCAGGAATATGTATTCCCAGAGATTAAACGTATTTCACGTTTGGTATTCTCAGGTGACTGGGTTATGGGTTCAAGCGATGAAAATGGTCAAAATGTTGTTGACGAAGCACAAGCTGAAACCTTGGCAAAGGCTATGCGTGCATATTACTTTAAAGACTACGGCAATACCTGGTTCGCTTTTATAGATAGCATAAAAGTACCTGCATTTAGAGATCTAAACGATGCAAGTATTGATTTTGCACGCCTTTCATCGATGGACGGCCCTTTTAACGATTTAATGAAACTAATTAACGACAATATTACGCTTGCTGACGCGCCTTTGAAAAGCCAGGCTTCAATAGGTAAGACGGCTGCTGATGTTGCAAATAAATTAGCTTTAAATACACCCACAATTACTCAAATGAGTACGGTTAGAGCGCCAGAGCTTGAAAGCCGATTTGCTGATTTAAGACGTTTTGCGCAGCCTAATGAAGATAAAAACTCTTCTGATTACTTAAGGCAGTACATTAGTTCATTAAGTAGCATTCATTCAGACATTAAAGCTATGGCAGCGAGTAATGAAGATGATGCTCAAGCAATGATATTTGCGCAGGACTTGCTTTCAGGTAACAGCCAAAGTAATGCATTGCAGTCTTCGTGGATTATTATTGAGAGCCAAACCCGAGCATTAGACCCTCAAACTAAAGAAACGCTAGATAAGTTATTTAAAGCCCCACTTCACGGTGGTATAGCGACTGTCATGGCAAAAGCACGTACTCAGCTTAATCAAGAATGGGAAAACCAAGTTTATACTATGTACAACAGTAGTTTAGCTGGTAAATACCCGTTTAACTTAACAGGCCCTGATGCTGCTATAGCAGATGTGTCTGAGTTTTTGAATTCTGAATCTGGGATTTTATGGAGCTTTATTAATACCCAACTCAAACCATTTATGAAAGTACGCCGCGGTGTGTGGGAAGAAAAACAATGGAATGGTGTAGGTATTGGTTTTAGCGCGCAATTACTTGATGGTTTAACTAAAGCAAATAAAGTAACTCGTTCGTTGTTCTCTAGCGGTGCTGATAGTGCTGGTTTTACTTTTCAAATGATGCCGGTTCCACACCGAGGTATTCGTGAAACGTACCTAGGCTTTAGTGAGCAAGGTTATCGTTATCGTAATGAGCCTGAAGAATGGCGTAATTTTTCGTGGCCTGGTCGAGGGGCTGCAGAAAAAGCGGTTCTGTATGGTCTAGATAATAAAGGGCGTCGTATTTCTATCGAGCAAGACGGGCCTTGGGCACTACTAAAAGTACTTAACTCAGCCAACGTTAAATGGATTAAAGGCACGGAGTTTTTAGCAACCTGGGAATTAAAAGATAAATCTGAAAAGCCGTTAACGGTGCAGTTTTCTCTTAAATCAGGTCGCAACAGCGGTATATTTTCAAAATACATGCTTACGTCGTTTGCATTACCAAGCTCTTTGTTTTCGCAAAGCCCTAGTTTGGCTCAATCGCAATCGCGAACGATGCAATAGGCCGCCTAGCAATGTTTAATTTATTTACTAAAAAGAAAACACCGACACTGGTTAAGCAACACAGCTTTGGTTTTATGGGTAAAACACCAATAAGACCAGACTTTGTAAAGCTTAATATTTCATCTAGAGAATCGGTTGGATTTGATCATTGGTTGCAAGAGGGCTTTGCACATTTAAACCGTGGTAGAAAAACAACGGATACAAGCCACTTGAATGGAACTAAGTCGTTGTTCTTTATATCTGGCAATGCTGATGATGGTGGTTTACTTGGCGTTTTGCAGCCAAGTAAAGATAGCAGTGGTCGGTTTTACCCATTTAGCTCTTTTGTACATAGTGGGCTTGATACATATAAGCGTCACCCGGCTTTTCTATTTTTATTTGCAAGCCAAGTAATAGAGCACCTTTTAGGTGTAAATGAAAATATTAAACAAGCTGCCAGTATTAATGAAATGGAGCAAAAAGCACAAGATTATAACCGTGTAGCTGATGCACTTAAACAGCAACCAAACTTAACTCTAGAGCTTGATAAACTTAGAACTATTCCGATGAGCGTTTTTTGGCAGCATTTAGGCCTGAACGATATTGCTAAAAGAGCAATTTTAATTGAAGAGCTATCGGCTGTGCTTAAATCTATCGCTAATAGAGGGTGTTTAAGAAGTCAGTTTGGTATTCGCCTACCAATGCCTAGTTTTAGTCATGAAAGTGCCTTAGTTGCCGGGTTTTGGTTGCACTTAGTTGCATCTATGGTGGCAGATCATAATTGGCAGCCTTGGTTTTTTTATCAGTTAGGTGATGAGAATCAAGCGCCAAGCTTAACCATTTTTTGTAGACCTATTCCGGCGTCTTATTTTAATAGTGTGTGGGAATACGATAAAAAAACGAATGATATTGTTGATCTATGTAATTTAAAAGTAGAAAAGCAGCCGTCTTCACAAACACTTAATTTTGCTGATATGGATAACGTGAGTGTTTACGATGCACTTCGTCGTTGGTGTAAGTCATGAATAATACACCTCATACACATACCACCTGGATTGAATGGCTTGAAGCATTAAGTGCTCCTCTACCGGGGAACAAGTGTGGAGAAGATTTAAAGTACGAAGAAACGTTTAAAGCATTAAAGGCGTCTTCATCGGGTGTCGGGGAAGTTGATTTTAAAGTGATGTTTATACAAGCATCCGATTTACTCAACACTCAAAGTAAAGATTTACGCATAGTAAGTTATTTAGCACTTGCGGCAACAAGTGAGTTTGGAGTTACAGGTTTAACACATACGTTATTGTTGTTTAATCGTTTGTTGACTACTTATACGGATGAGGTTCATCCCTTCAAAGCGAGAATGCGCGCTGCAGTCAATACATGGTTTTTGCAACAGCAAGAGCGTTTAAAAGGTGTTGCCCAAGGCCATAATACAAACGCTGAGCAATGGCCTGAGCTTATAGCTGCTTTAACCCAATACAACGAGCAGTGTGTTGGGTTGCTAGATAACGAATCTGGTCCTTTATCGACTTTGAATGAGTGGGCTAAAGAACAAGAAAAGCGAAACCCAGTGCCTGTCGCGACACCAGTGCAAGAAGAAAAAGCGATTAGCGCAGAGCAAAAATTAGCTGATAACTCAGTTGTAACTGCTCCAAAATCAGAAGCTAATAATACTACACCAGCCCCAGTTACTAACCAGGTTAGTATTGGTAATGCTGATATTGCCTCAGATACAGCGTATTTAAGTGCGGTTAGGCAGCTACTTAATTTTGATAAAGAACAAAATAACATTGAACGAGTAGTAAAGTTATCGCGAGCTGCACGTTGGACAAGATTGGCACTACCCGCTAACGAAAGTGGAAAAACGCGTTTACCCGCTCCAAGAGCTGCAGCATTTGCTCCAATTGAAAATGCATTGGCAAGTGATCAACCTGAACAAGCTTTAAATTTAGCCGAAGGGTTATTTATGGAAGGAGCTATGCAATTTAATTTAAACCTTCAAGTACTTAGTTTAAATGCATTAAAAAAATTAAATAAATTGCCGCTAGTTCATTGGCTTGAACAACAATTAGTGAATTTAAATGAGCAGTTTCCTGCTTTAGTTTCCCTACAGTATGACGATGGAAGCCCGTTATGTTCATCTGTAAATAAAGAGTTTTTAAAAGAGTTATCACATTCTGCAAAAACAGAGTCTGTTAGCTCCCAAAGTAGTGCGTTTGATGAGCAATATAGCGAATTAATACAAGACGTCGAAAAAGGGCAGTTATCGACGGCATTAATTAAAGTCGATCAAATAAATATTTTAAACGATTTTGACAAAGCTCAAGCGCAATTATTAAAGGCTAAGTTATTAATAAAAGCTGAGCATTACGAACATGCTTTAGCGTTGTTAGGGGTGTTACTAAAACAAATAAAAGCGCATGATTTAGCGCAATGGCAACAATGTTTTTGCATGGAAGTATGGCGATTTTCCAAGCAGTGTTATGCAAGTTTGTCACAAACGCCAGAAGATGAAATGAGTTTAGCTGCTAAACATATTAGTCAGCAAATGATGGTAACTAACCCTGCACAAGCATTAGCGTGGGTTTAGTTACAAGGGCTTGACTAATATGTCGAGGTTTAATTGGAATTGAGTCGGTAGATAACCAAACTGCAAAGGAAAAAACATGAGTGATACATTTCAAAAAGAGATCCCCAGAGCTCGGATCAATATTTCGTTAGAGCTTGATACAGATGGCGCTTCACAAAAAAGTGAATTGCCATTAAAAATGCTAGTAATTGGTGACTACTCAAATGGTCAAAATAGCCAAGAACTATCTGAGCGTGAGCGCGTAACAATTAATAAAAATAATATTGAGCAAGTGCTTAAAGATATGGCGCCTAAAGCGAACTTTCAGGTAGCAAATAAAATTAAAGGTGAGGGCGAAATTAGCGTAAACCTTGAGTTTGATTCTTTTAAATCGTTTGACCCAGAATCAGTTGCTTCTCAAGTGCCAGAGCTTAATAAAATGATGGCTATGCGTAATTTACTTCGCGACCTTAAATCTAATTTATTAGATAACTCATCACTTCGTAAAGAATTAGAGCGTGTATTACAAAATCAACCAGAGCTAGATGAATTAAAAGCTAAACTGGATGAAATTGCGCCGCTGGCTTCTGAAGATGAAAAACAACCAATAACTGAATAAGGAGATTACCATGTCAATGCAAGAACAATTAAATGTTGCCGCGCATACCACGGAGCAAGCTCCTTTATCTACTTATGAAAATATATGTGGAATGGTTGATATTTCTCCAGTTTCAGATGAAATCAAACTTGATTCATTTAGAGATGCAAGCAACCTAGCTGAAACACGTGCAAATGAGCGCTTAACAGCAGCTATAAATGTATTTTTAGATATGGCTAGCAGTAGCGGTCAAGAAGTAACGCGAATTGATAAATTACTTTTAGATGATTACATCGCAAAAGTAGACATTATTATTTCTCAGCAGTTAGACCAAATTTTACATCATCCAAATTTTCAAAAAATGGAATCAGCATGGCGCTCGTTACGCTACTTAATTAGCCGTACGCCTAACAACGCTAATATTAAAATAGAAATGCTTGATGTAGATAAAGAAACTCTAAGAGATGACTTTGAAGAGGCGCCAGATACAACGCAATCTGCACTATACAAGCATGTATATACCTCAGATTACGATACGCCAGGTGGTGAGCCAGTATCTACAATGGTTTCGAACTTTGAATTTGATTGTTCGGCACCCGATGTATCGTTACTGCAAGAAATATCTCGTGTATCTGCAGCTGCGCATTGTCCGTTTATGGGTAGTGTAGGTCCTAAGTTTTTTCTTAAAGACTCATTGGAAGAAGTGTCTAAAATCCAAGATTTGGGTTCTTACATGGAACGCGCTGAGTTTCTTCGTTGGAAAAACTTCCGTGAATCAGAAGACTCTCGTTACATTGGTTTAGCATTCCCACGCTTTTTACTACGTCTGCCTTACGGTGAGACAAATCCACTTCGTAACTTTAATTATCAAGAAGATGTAAGTGCGCAGCATCATGAGCGTTACTTATGGGGTAATGCAACATTTGCATTTGCTGCAAACATTATCCGTAGTTTCCATGATAATGGTTGGGCTGTAAATATTCGTGGGCCGCAATCAGGTGGTAAAGTTGATAATCTTCCGCTGCATTCATTTGAAGCTGGTAAAGGTGTAGAAACTAAAATACCGACTGAAGTACTGATTTCTGAAACTAAAGAGCTTGAATTTGCTAATCAAGGTTTTATACCGCTTAGTTATTATAAAAATTCAGATTTTGCATGTTTCTTTTCAGCTAATAGTGCCCAAAAGCCGCAGGTTTTTGAAACAAATGAAGCAACAGCTAATGCAAGAATTAACTCACGCTTACCATATATTTTCTTAGTATCGCGTATTGCGCATTACTTAAAAGTTTTACAACGTGAAAATATTGGTTCAAGCAAACCTCGTCATGAATTAGAGCAGCAGCTTAATGATTGGC
The DNA here is from genome assembly GCF_015864505.1 of Pseudoalteromonas sp. SWYJ118. NCBI lineage: Bacteria > Pseudomonadati > Pseudomonadota > Gammaproteobacteria > Alteromonadales > Pseudoalteromonadaceae > Pseudoalteromonas > Pseudoalteromonas sp. SWYJ118. The sequence continues at coordinate 13,804 of NZ_JADYXC010000027.1, forward strand.
TTGGCGCATTAGTAACTAAAATGAACAACCCAGATGAATCTCTTATTGCTACGCATCCGCTAAAAGATGCAAAAGTAACTGTGGCAGAGATTCCAGGTAACCCTGGTTATTACAGAGTAAGTACGTACATTGTACCTCATTTCCAAGTTGAAGGGATTGATGTTCGTTTAGCGCTAGTAGGGCAAATGCCTGGCGAAAAATGAACTGCTACGCCGCCAATGAAACGGATTTAAGTACTATCAAATGCGTCTATTTGGTGAGTAGTTGGCTGGTGTACATAAAGGATTAAGACTTATAGTCTAAAAAATTGCCCCAAGTTGGTTGCAACCAACTTGGGACATTAAAAGGAGTTTAAAAATTAAGTGCCCAAATTTAAGTGGATTGGAGTTTTCTAAAAAAAATCTAGAGTATTTAGATAAAGCTAGAGAACTTACTAGACATACAGATCAACTTACAAAAGCACTAAGCTTCGGTAGTCTAGCTGCAATTTTTGTAGGTAATGGGGCCTTGGTCGCACAATTTAATATATCTAATACAGATTTTGCTTTGATGGCTGAGTCGTTATCCTCAGTGTCAAAAATTAAAAGATATGAGCTACAAAAAATTTCATATAGTGCTTATAGAAATAGTAGTTCTTATAAAGAGCGAGAATTTTGGAAGGCAATGATAAATGGTTGTAAAAATGATTAGAATATTGTGTATGTTCAGCTTGTTTTTGGTTTGCATTGCAAACGCAGTGGCCAGTGATAATAAAGTTTTTTTTGCGAAGAAAAAGCTACAGCTAGCAACAGTCGCATTTGAAAAGCAGATGGATAAATGTTTTTCAAATGCGAATAAAGTAAGCAGTACTGAGTTACAAAATGATGGTATTAGCTTAGAGATGACAAAGACAGCTATTGATTATATGCATTATTCTGCGCTGAGTACTTGCATGAAAGTTCAGTACGAAAATTATTTAAAAGCAGGTTACTTTTACAAAACAGTTACATTAAGTAAGGATATTGGTGATATTGATAGCTTTGTTTCAAATACTTGGGTATCTGAATTAGACGCAGAGTATAAGTTTAAGCAATTACCTAAAAGTGTACAGCAACACTTCGAAAAGTTAGCTGTTTTGCAAACTCCATTTGACGCGATGTCGTTAATACTAGAGTTAGATAATCCGTCTTTGTAAAAATTGCCCCAAGTTGGTTGCATCCAACTTGGGACATATTCCCCAGTGGCATGAAGCAGAGGGCTTTTTGGGGGGCATAAATATTACTATTTATGCCAATGCCAACTAACAGGAAACACTTCATTCTAAAAGGAGAATAATGAAATGGCAATTCCAGCGTACATGTGGTTAAAGGATGACCAAGGTAATGACATCAAAGGTTCTGTAACTGTTGCAGAGCGTGAAGGTTCAATTGAGATCCTACACTTTGATCATGAACTTCGTATTCCTACGGATAACGATACAGGTGAACTTACAGGTACTCGTAAGCATGAACCTTTTGTAATTACAAAAGCTGTTGATGCGGCTACGCCGTACTTGTACAAAGCGTGTTCAAACGGTCAAACACTTAAGCAATTAGAGCTTAAATGGTACCGTATTGATGACACAGGGACTGAGCGTGAATATTTCTGCCACAAGTTGGAAGATGTAAAAATCACTTCGATCTCACCAACAATGCATAACGTTAAAGACTTAGACAAGGAGCGTTACCCGCACCTTGAAACAGTTTGTCTACGTTACAAACGCATTACTTGGACTTACTTAGATGGCAACATCGAGTTCTCTGACTCTTGGACTGAAGGTCGTTAATTAGTCAGTAATTTTGAAGGATATGCGCAAGCATATCCTTTTATTGAGATGTAGATATGGCGTTATTCGATTTTTTAACTCAACCAGTTACACGCAATGGCCATCATGGTTTTCAAACTGATGAGCAGGTTAGTGTGTGCAAGCATTTAAATGAGCTTTTAAATGCAAGAAGAGGCGTGTTAAAGCACTTGTCTGACTATGGTTTGCCCGATGTAGAGGATATTTACGAGGGGTTACCATATTCACAACACACGTTAGCGTTTGAGGTTAAAAAATTGATAGAAAAGTACGAACCACGCGTACGATATGCAAATGTAACACCTGTTGAAATTAAAGAAGATAATTGTGTAATAAGGCTAGATATTCAAGCGTTTTTAACGAGCGGACAAAGTATCAAGCTAAACACTCGATTTGAATCTGGCGGTAAAGCAGACGTTATGCAACATGCAAAAAAACAATAATTAATATTATTTAAAGGATTGATGAATGCAGCAATATTTTGATGCACAAATGCGCTTGTTAACCCAAGCTGGTAAGCAGTTTGCTCAGTTTTATCCTGAGCATGCAGGAATGCTTAACATTGATGCATTAAAAGATAGAGACCCTCATATTGAGCGCTTATTAGAAGGCGTGGCGTACTTAACTGCCCATACTCAAAAGCGTTTAGATGAGTCAGTACCTGAAGTTTCAGAGCAAGTGCTGCGTCAACTGTGTCCAATACTCCTAAGTTATTATCCTTCTAGTACTGTGGTGCAATTTAAGCCTAAATTGGCTATGCAAAAAACACACTCTATTTCAAAAGGTTTACAGCTTAATCCGCCTAAAGCAAAGGCCGATAATAAAAAAATAATTTTTAGCACAACTCACGGTTTAGACGTTGTCCCATTAGATGTTGAGCATGTTCGATATCAAGAGTCGCACTTAGGTGCAGAGCTACGAATAGGGCTTAAGTTTGTATGCCAAGGTGAACGCAGTAATTTTGATTTATCTAAACTAAACTTTTATTTACGTGGCGATACACCATTATGCAGTGCCTTATTTCAATTATTAAAAACACCTAATAAACAAGCAGAACTTGATTTTGGTGCTAACCATTTTGAGTTCAATAAAAAGTTAAAAGCAAAAGGTTGCAGCGCTACTTATTTAGATATAGATGGCGCTTTACTGCCTAGCGCGGCTAAAAGTCATCCCGGATATGCACTTTTACTTGATTATTTTAATGCAAAAGATAGGTTTTATTTTTTAACATTTGATGGTTTAAAAGACGAAGAGTTTCCTGAGCATATTGACCGTTTTGAAATCGTATTTAGGGGGGATAATAAATTACCGCCGGGTCATCAGTTAAGTAAAGAGAACATTTTAATCAATTGCGTGCCAGCAGTTAATTTATTTAGCCAAGCTGCAGAGCCAATTAAAATAGAGCCTAACCGTACTGATTATATGATAAGTGCAGATCAGACTCGTTTTGACCACGTTTTTAGCTACACGGTTGATGCAGTTGCCGGTCGAAATTCTGTAACGGGGCAATCGTATGATTATACGCCTCGTTATCAAAGCGTATTTGAAGACGAGAAAAAGCTATTTACTGTGCTCACTAAAGATGTAGGTGCAGCAGCCCCAACTCATTATTTACAACTCCCTTTTAATTTAGAAGATGAAAAAGAAACTCTATCAGTTGATTTAACCTCTTTTAATGCTGGTTGGCCTCGTCAGCTTTTGCAAGAGGGAGACTTGAGCGAAGGCGGAAAAGATATGCCGAGCATCGTTGAGGTTAAAAATGTTATACGCCCAACTAATTATTTAGCATGTCCAAGTCAGCCAAAGCATTGGCAGCTTATTAGCTTGTTAAATGTAAAGTTTTCGCAAATTACGCAAGTTACAGAGCTAAAAAGGTTACTTGTGTTGTTTGATTGGTCTGATAAAGCTGAGAATAGATTAAGAATTGAAAGCATTTTAAAAATAACAGCAACGCCAATCAGTCAAATTAAGCGCGGAATATTTATCAAAGGTGTTGATGTACTTATTGATATTGATGAAAGCAAATTTGTTGGTGATGCCGATTTATATCATTTTTGTAATGTATTACATGAATTCTTTTTAATGTATGCCCCTATAAACGAAAGCGTACAAACGCGTGTTAATGCAATTCCTAGTTATAAGTCATGGAGTTGGGATATTGAACCAGGTAAGAGCTATCAGCTATGAGTTATGCTGAGAAAAGCCATGCGCATCCTGTTTGGTCTAAGTTACCCGCCCCAATAGAGCTACTTATAGAGCAGCCTTGGCGGTTTAACTTATTTAAAGCGATGAGCTTAATAGAAAAACATTGGGCCGCACCTCAAGAGTTAGAGCAAGGGATTAGTAACAGAGTTGTTTTTAAACCTTTTAAAGAGCTTGGTTTTCCGGCTACTGATGTACGCGAATGTGTATTAGAAAACGACGGCAGGGGAAGATTAAGCTTATCGACCTCTTTTTTAGGCTTGTATGGTGTAGATGCACCCATGCCACATTATGTATTAGAGCAAGCAGCAAGCGATGAACAAAGCGGTGATCGCGTTCGTCAGTTTTTAGATATATTTAATCATGTACTTTATTGCCAACTTTTTCAGGCCTGGAAAAAGTCGCAGATTAATATAGCGGGTAGAGGCGCGAGCCAATTTGATGGGTTAGTTGAATCTATTTTACTGGGTAAAACAGATCAAAAAATTCAGTGTGGTATTGCCAGTTTAAAGCAAACTAGTGCAGCAGGCTTAGCGCAGCTTCTTAAACATAGCTTAAATATAGACACGCTAAAAGTTGACGACACACGAGCTAATTGGCAAAAAATAGATACGCCAAGTGCAATAGGCGAAGAGAGCCAAATGGTTTTAGGTAACTCTGCAGTACTTGGTACACAGGTATTGGTTAGCGGAAGTATTTTAACAATAGATATAGGCCCAGTTAATAGTGATACAGCCATGAGCTTAACGCCAAGAAGCGAAGAAGGTATAAAAATGGCTGCACTTCTGACTGCCCATTTACCAAGTAATGTAGAGTGGGTTTGCCAAATAAAGGTAGCTAATGAGGCGGTTGCTGAGCAAGCACTTGGTCAGCAACCGTTAGTACTTGGACACAATTCATATTTAGGGGCTGCAGCTGCAAATACAACAACACATAGCTACAGTCATCAACAGTATAAACACTAAGGAATTAAGGATAAAAAAATGGATGCTAAAGGTATAAAACAACTCATAGATAAATTAAATGGCCACACCGCAACAGCACTTGAATCAGCCGCTGGCTTTGCGAGTAGTCGTAGTCATTTTGAAGTGCTTCCTGAGCATTTACTTATTAAGTTGATGGAAGAAGGAAGTAATGGTGACCTTGAGCACATTTTTCATTTTTTTAATATTAATCAAGATAAAGTATGGCATGAGCTATTAGACTTTTTAAATAAACAGCCTGCCGGTAATCAAAGTAAACCTACATTTTCTCGCCGTTTATACGAATGGCTAGAGCGTGCATGGTTAAGTGCTAATGTTCAGCATAAAAGTGATTTTATAACCGGTGCTGCACTTATTGACTCATTAACAGAGTTATTACCTTACAGCCCTGTACTTCAATTACCTGCTTTACTGGATAAAATAGATTCACGTTTTTTAGCTGAAAACTTAGATAAAATTTGTCAGCAATCTTCAGAACGTTTAAACCCAGTAGCTAAATCAAAGTCTGTAAATCAAACAGATTCATCGCACGGTACAGCTGCGCTTGATGAGTACTGTGAAGATTTAACTGAAAAAGCAAAACAGGGTAAAATCGACCCGGTTCTCGGTCGTAATGACGAAATTCGTATGATGGTCGATGTGTTATGCCGTCGAAGAAAAAATAACCCTATTTTAGTGGGTGACCCAGGTGTAGGTAAAACAGCAGTGGTTGAAGGTTTTGCCCAGCGTATAATTGATGGGCAAGTACCAAGTGATTTGCAAGGCGTACGCTTATTGGTGCTTGATATGGGGTTATTGCAAGCAGGTGCCGGAGTTAAAGGTGAGTTTGAGCGCCGCTTAAAAACAGTAATCGACGAAGTTAAAAATTCAACAACGCCAATAATTATGTTTATTGATGAAGCACACACTTTAATTGGTGCCGGTGGTGATGCAGGCATGAGTGATGCGGCAAATTTATTAAAGCCAGCATTAGCGCGCGGAGAATTAAGAACCGTTGCTGCTACAACATGGAGCGAGTATAAAAAATATTTTGAACGTGATGCCGCACTAGAGCGCCGTTTTCAGCTTATTAAAGTAGATGAGCCAACAGAGCAAGCTGCTCAATTAATGCTAGCAGGCTTAAAAGATAAATATCAAGAGCATCATAATATTCAAATTACGGATGATGCTATAGAAGCTGCTGTTGTTTTATCGTCGCGCTATATAACAGGTCGCCAATTACCAGACAAAGCTATTGATGTATTAGACACCGCAGCGGCAAGAGTGCGTATGTCGTTTGCTACAGATCCTGCTGCTATTGAGTCTGAGCGCGAGCACATTAATTATTTAGAAACCAGAATTAATAGCCTTAATATAGAGCTAGGCCAAGGTTTAGTTGTTGATAAAGATAAGCTTACCCATTTAGTTGAAGAGCTGGTTATTGCACAAAATAAATTGGCGCAACTTACTCACTCGCGTGAGTCTCAAATTTCGACTTTGAGTCAAATTAACGAGATAAAGCAGGCAACTGATCAAGAGCTTGATAGCGAATCATTACTGACACTTCGCCAATCGCTTAAAGAGCAAAATACACAAGACAACGGCTTATTTAGTGAAGTAGATGCAGATGCTGTTGCACAAATTATTTCACAGTGGACCGGTGTGCCTGTAGGGGCAATGGTAAAAGATCAGATTAGTAATTTAATTAATCTTGAAGCCACAATTAGCCAAGAAGTTATAGGGCAACAGGCTGGATTGGCTAAAATAGCGCAAACACTAAGAGTGAGTAAAGCCGGCGTAAGCAACGATGAAGGCCCGCTAGGCGTATTTTTATTGGCTGGCCCCTCTGGTGTAGGTAAAACAGAAACCGCTCGCTGCTTAGCTAAACAATTATTTGGTGGCGATAAGTTTTTAACCACTATAAACATGAGTGAGTACCAAGAGTCGCACACTGTATCGCAATTAAAAGGTTCACCTCCGGGGTATGTTGGTTATGGAGAAGGTGGTGTATTAACCGAAGCGGTAAGGCAGCGTCCATATTCAGTAATTTTACTTGATGAGGTTGAAAAAGCGCACAAAGATGTAATGAACATGTTTTATCAAGTATTTGAGCGTGGCACCATGCGTGACGGTGAAGGGCGTGAAATAGACTTTAAAAATACTGTAATTATCATGACATCTAATTTAGGCTCAGCAGAGTTAATCGATGCGTGTACACCGCCTACAGTTATAGACCTAAGTCCTCAAGATGATGAGGAAGAACAGGTACAGCAAAGCGAGCAAGAAGCAGCTATTAACGAAGCGCTAAATCCAACGCAAGCACCTATAAATGAAGACGGAACACCTTGGAAAGTACCATCAATCGGTGCGCTTACTGATTTAATTAAGCCGCAGCTACTTGCTTTTTTTGCGCCTGCTTTACTTGCCCGTATGCAAGTTATACCTTACTTAGCGCTTGATTCTGAAGCTCTACAGTCTATCGTCAGCTTGAAACTTGAAGCCATTGCCACACGTTTGCACGAAAACCACAAAATGCAGCTACGAGTAGATGCCAGTGTTTTAGAAAAGCTGACTACTCAATGTACGCTTTCTGATAGTGGTGCACGTATGGTAAATGCGGTTATAGAGCAGCAAATACTCCCTGGTATCGCTAAATCAATTTTAGAGTTTATGGCAGAAGAAGACATGCCTGATATTTTAACGCTGGCTGTTGACGAACAAGACGAAATTACAGCGACATTTGCAGATAACGCTTAAATAAAAGGATGTAAAAATGGGATTCATGGACATATTTAACGAGCTCAAGGCCAATAAAAGTCACTTTAGTGTTGCTATACAGGGCATGCCTGACGGGATGGTATATGTAACTGACTTTGAGTCTAAAGACGATCGTTTATGTGAAGACTATGAATTTAAAATCCAAGTATTGAGCCCTGAGCATCTAACATCTGAAATGCTAATAGGCAAAGATGTATCGTTATCACTAGTGTGGTCAATGTTAGATCGTACTATTTCAGGGTTAATTAGTGGTTTTATAGCGCATGGTCAAAGTCATCAGGGGTATCACTATACTTTGATCATGAGTTCTCATTTAACATTACTTAAGCATCAGCATTCTAACCGTGTATTTACTGCTATGGATGCAGGTAAAATTATTTCGAGTGTGTTTGAAAAAGCAGGTTTTCCCGCGCAAAAGTTAAATGTACAAGCAAGCTCAACCATGCTCGATATGACCGTGCAGTACAACGAAACTGATTACGAATTTGTAACACGCTTAATGCGTAAGCACGGTTTTGTATACAGCTTTGTAGAGCAAACTAGTGGTGAATGTACATTGTTTATTTGCAATGATTCTAATGGTATAGCGCAAGAGTTTGATGAAATAAACCTAAGCTATGTACCGCCATCTGGGCAAGTAAGAACGAGTGAGTCAATTTTTGCTATAAGTAGACAGGCCCAATTATTTCCACAAAGTACGCACTTAGATGATTACAACTACCAAGCTCCGGGTAATTTGCAAGTTTCAAAAAATAACAGTGCGTCAGTTATTGGTTTTGGTGAAGATAGTCATTACGGTGATAATTACGGGCAATCAAACGAAGGCCAAGACTTAGCAACTATCAGACAGCAAGCGTTTGATTGCCAACGTGAGCAAATAATAATAGATACAGACTGCAGGGCGCTTCGCCCTGGTATGCGTTTAAATATTTATGACCATCCAGAGCATGATGGTCAGTATTTAGTGACGCGTGTAGAGCACAAAGGTAGCCAAAGTGCTTCGGTTGAATACGGCTCAAATGTGAAGGGTTTAACGTATAAAAACCAGGCTTATTTAATTAGTGTTAATCAGCCTTATAAAGCTCCATTACGCCCAGCGAGGCGTGTGTTTGCAACGTTTAATGCATTAATTGAGCAAGAAATTGATGACAAAGGAAATTACGTAGTAAAACTACCATTTAACCAAGATGGAGAAGGCCAAGAAAGCCGTCCAACACGTTTAATGCAACCTTACGGCGGCAGCGGGCACGGTATGCATTTTCCACTAACGCAAGGTACAGAAGTGCTCGTTTGTGGTGAAAATGGTGATTTAGACAGGCCTATAATTTTAGGCGCGCTTTATAATGAAAATGCTCCAAATCCTGTTACGAGCGAAAACCCAACTGAAAACAAATTAGTAACTAAAGCTGGGCACAGCTTTGTAATGGATGACAAAAAAGGCGAAGAGAAGATAAGCCTTGCCAATAAAAACAATAAAAACCAATTAATACTCGATGCAACAAATGGTGCGCACCAGGCAATGTTAAAGTCTGTTGATGGTGATGTTAAAATTTCAGCGAAAGAAAACCTTCAGTTTGTTGCCGAGAACGACGCAAACTTTACAGTCGCTAATAATTTTACAACCCGAGTAGAAAACAATCTGCAAATTCAAACCCGCGAGGGAGATATTACAGTTACCTCGGCTGCGGATTTAACTCTAAGCTCAGCCTCAAATAGTCGTATTCAAGCGGCTGACGGTAACTTAGAGCTCACAGCAACTGATGAGCTTAAAATGCAAGCGCAGCAAGACATTAGCGTTTACTCGGTTGACGGCAACCTTGAGCTACAAGCACCTCAAGGTGATTTAGAGCTAAATAGTGGCGGTAACATCACTATAAAAGCAAATGGGCAGGGTTCAATTCAGTTAAGTCAAGGTGGCGCAAGTATAGAAATTGATGCTGCGGGTAACCTCACAATTGATGCCACTAATATAACGTTAAGTGCCACTAATATAGCAATTAAAGGCAGTGCAATTAGTAATAACTAAGTTAAAGGAGTAATTTAATGAACGCTAAAGTTAAAAGTATATTTAATCACGATCAGCAACTTGCACCTGTAAGTAAAGTTGATGAATTTGGCCGAGTTAAAGGCGTTACAATAAATAACGACGAACATAATGTGGTAGCACAAGCGGCGCATATAACACCATGCCAAGTGGGCGACACAGTACTGCTTACCCATACTGCACAGGGCTTTATAGTAACAGGCCTACTTGCAAATGAAGATCAAGCACCCGCTGCATTCATTCAAAATAGCCAAGGCCATATTGTTATTGAAGCTCAGCAAAGTATTAGCCTTCAAACGGCTAAAGGGACGATAGAAGTATTTGCCGACGGGACGATAGTGCTCGAAGGGCGAGATATAACGGCTAATAGCGAGCAAGATCTTACTTTGGCTGGCTGGCCAATTAGGCTCAATTAACACTATGTTTGCTCAAGTCGCTAAAGTTAAGCAGCATCAGCAGCGTTTAACTACTCTATTAAAACACAAACAAAAGTTGCAAGCGCAAGGTGTTTATCCGCTTGCTCGACTCAATGTAATTGAAAGCCAATTACTAAATCATTTATACACACTCAGCGATTTAAAAAGTGATGCACCCACAGATTACTTTGCAGGTAAAAATTTAACACAAGTAAGTCATTTAGCGCTTAATGAATTTATTACCCTTGCGATAGAAAGCCCAGAGCACCACAGTATCTACACGCTATTGCTACAAAGTCTTAATTTAAAAAGTGAACTTAACAGCGGCGAAACTTTTTTAGCTTTAAAGTCGGATAAACATTTAAGTTATTACAGTGTATTACAGCACTTACTTGGTTATTGGCAGTTAGATGATAATAAAGCACTGCGTAATAGTGTACTCAACGAAAAAGAACAGCTTGATAGTAACGCGATTACTTTACTTTTTTCACAGCACTTAAGCGAAACAGAGCTTAGCCATGCCATGTTACATACTAACTTTGATATTGCTTATGCAGCACTCGTGAATGCCTATTGTAATAAAACAAGTAACTTATCAGACATACTATTTAAAGTATTTGCTAAAACAAATGATGACGACAAAAAAGCAAAATTACTTGCCCTAGCAGGGCTTACTAACGATCCGCGCTGGGATGAACCTTGCCTACTTTTTTGTAAAGCTAACCCCGGGCTTTGCCAGCATGTACTAAGCCACTTTGTATATAAGCGCGCATTGCCTTTATTTATTAATTTAATGGCGCATGGGGTAACTCAAAAACCAGCTTACGCAGCATGGCTAATTATTACTAACAGAGCGCTTGCCCAAGCAAACAAAGTAACTGTAGTAGAACCAAATAACGAAAAAAATGTACACAGCGGCATAAACCTTGATGATGCAGAGCATGCAAGGCAAGCGTTTGCATTAGTGCCTGGGGATCAATTGTTAAACGGCGTTAGCTTTGTGTGCAGTAATGCAAAACAAAAATTAAAAATGCTTGCAGGTGAAGTTGTGCAACGCGTTGTAGCACCACATTATTCTTTGCAAAAGGCCTGTGGTTTGTACCATGTATTACTGAGCGCCAAACAATGGCAAAGTGTTATAGCGGAGAGCCCAAGTGCTGAATAACTTTTCTCCTTGGCAGGCTAGCTTTTTTGATGGTTGGTTGAGTGACCGTACGTTGGCTAAAGTTGTCCTTGTAAAACAAAACTTTGAATTTGACGAAAAAGGCAATGTAACACCAAACGAGCCCGGCCCCGATATTGTTTTAGCAGATGACTACGATGGCGACCCCGCATATACACCACTGAGTGAAGTAAACGAGCAAGTCGCCTTTAAAACAGGTTTTGAAGTGTATGGCGACTTTACAGCTTACCCACCCAAAGCCAAACAAGCACGAGTGATTGAAGTAGAGCTTGGCCTTCATAATAAAACGCAGCCACTATTTAAAAAGCGTTTACGTGTAACTGGCGCACGCTTTTGGAAGCGCTCTTTACTTGGGCCTGTTGCAACTGATCCTAATATTATTGAGCCTACACCCATTAATTACAGTAATGCCTTTGGTGGAAAAGACTTTAACGATGAGTCTAATTATCTGCTTGAAAATCCGATAGGGAGAGGGTTTAAGCTTAAAAACAAACAAGCAAAAGGGCAGCAATTACCTTGCATTGAATACGCAAACCAACTACTTCGTAAACCGAGCCATACTACCCCAGTTGCAAGCTTTTCAGCTATACCATCACATTGGTCACCGCGTATAGAGCTTATGCCCGACATTGATCAAAAAGCACTTATGGCAGGCAATTACCCGTTTAAAACAGTACTTGATGAACATTTTAACAATATGGCACCGCTAGATCAGCGAGTAAGAAATGAGTTTACACAAGGGTGGGCTTTTTCGCTTTCTGGGTTATACCCGTTACAAGCTTATGGGCAGCATCAGCGAGTTGAGCTTCCATTTGAAGAGCCTATTGTTCAGCTAGTTAACACATTAAACAGACATACCATTAGTTTGCGCTGCGATACGTTGGTTATTGATTCTGACGCGCAGAGTTTTTCTTTGTTATGGCGCGGTTATATTGACGCAATACACGTAGGCGCAAATAGCCAGTTAGTTGTGGCAAAAAAGGAAACTAACAATGAAGTTTGATGTACTTTGCCATATAAATGCTACAGGGTGTACACCAAGTAGCTTGTATACCGCTGTTGCAAATCAAATGTTGTTTTCTAAACCGAGTAAAGCGCTAATACGTTGCGATATAAGCTTAGATGCCCCCTACATAATGGTAGAAATAGAAGAGCTTGCTCAGCTTGATAGGCAAACCAAGTGCTTATTGTTATTAAGCCAGCTGCTCGAAAATATTGATATTACAACACTTAGAAAAACATCCCGCATAAGCCAAATAGTGTTTGTATTACCACAGGATGAGTCAAACAACCCAGTAATAAGTGACGATACACTCAGTGAGCTTTTAGCTGAGGTGATTTCGCAGCAAGTCCCTGATTTTGAACAAACTACAACGCTTGATTTAAAAAGCATAGCGCCAGATACCCTCATTATCGCCGTGGATTCATGCGTTAGTTACCAGTATGTGAGTACTCAAGCAAAAAATAATGTAGTGCAAGTTTTAAATGGCCCCCCAGGTATAATTAATGGTGAAGGTGGATGTGCATTACTTACACATGGGCAAGGTGGGCTAGAAGCACAGCTTTTTAATGGCGAATTAAGTGAGCAGCTTAACCAAGCAGAAGCTCGCGTTAATGATACTTACTTATTTGCAGGTAAACAGTCGTTAGCATGGCAAAAAAAATGGTTTGCTAATACACAAACGCTATATACCCCAGAAGATGAATTACTAGAGCTTGCAGACTTAAACAACACAATAGGTTATCAAGGTGTTGCTAATAACCTAACAGGGTTAGTACTTACGCATAGCTATTTAAATAACCCATTAAATGAAGGGTTAAATCATGTGTTTTTATTATTTAATTCACCCAATGAGCAATTAATAAAAATTTCAAGGAGTGAAAATTCATGACATACATTAATGCAGCCGCAGGTAAACAAACAGGTAGTGTTCAGTACGACATCGACGGGCTAACCGCCGATGTGCGCTCAGGTGGATCGTTAACATGGCGACACAACAACCCAACTTTGTTAGGACTTAATAATAGCGCACGAAGTAACGGCGCATTAGGTAAAGCCAGCAATGTTGCTATTTTTGAAGACAGAGAAGCCGGTGAAGCTGCTTTTTTAGATGAAATAGCACGCCCTAAATACCGTGAAAAAACACTCGGTGAAATGGTAAACACCTTCATACCCGACTACATAATTCCACCCCCGCAATGGGATGATGAAAAAAACGAACCTATTTTGCCGTGGAACGAGCCACAAACGGGTATGGACGTTAATAAACCTATTACCAATGCCCAAGCATTTCTAGATTTAGTGTCGAGTCACTTAGGGTGGCAAGCCGGCAGCCAAGAGCAATTAAACAAAGATACACAATCGCAAGCAGCGCAAGTAGCCACAGTATCAGGGCAAAATGTATTAATTAATGGCCGCACCGCAGTGCACCAAAGTAGCGGCGGCAAGCTAAGCACTATTGATATATGTTTAACAACGGTAGGCCCAAGTGTTATCCCAATTCCTTATCCAAATATGGCTGCAGCAAGCGATGTAGCAAGTGTGGCGGGGTCAGTAAAAATAAATGGTAACGGTGCTGCCAATATAAAAAGTAATTTTTCAAAAAGTACGGGTGATATGCCAGGTGATAAAAAAGGCCTAATGAGCGGCACTAACGATGGTAAAGCTGAATTTATTATAGGCTCATTTAATGTGCTCATTGAAGGCAAACCCGCAGTGCGCCAAGGCGACTTAATGATTTCAAACTCAAAAAACACCCCGCCTATGCCGCTAGCGCAATCAGGTGGCGCATCACCTAGAGGGTTAAGTGTGGAAATGAGGGATAGTTTAGATAATGTTGAAACAACCCATAGAGCGAGTGTCCTGGTAACAGGGGTCGATAGTAATGATGCAACGTTAGGTTTAGTAAAGGCTTCGCAGGGAGCTGCAGAGCAAAAAATTCCTTTAGCTGATAAGCAACATATAAGTGGTAATAAAGCATCTCTTAATTTTACGGTAGGTGGTTAAAATGGGGCTAGTTAAATTAGATTCTGAGATTAAAGGTGAATGTGGAAATATTAATATTCCTTTTGGTTATGCCGATGTTTTTTCTCTTGATAGTCAGCCTAATGATGATAACAAATCTTTGTATATTTCAGTAAAGCCAAAAGTTTTTACTGAAGCTTCATTAGATAAAAATAAAACAAAATCTGCACAATTTCAGGTTTTGGGGAATGACGAAAAACCTGTCAGTAATTTAAATGGTTTTTATTATATTTTTGTAAATGGCTATTTATGGCGTGAAATCGCAGCTGTTGATAACGGTTGTTTATCTGAGGTTGATTTGGCAAATGAATTTGGCAAAAACGAACGTTCATATTCAGGTTTAGTCACTCAAACTATCTTACTGCCTAAGAAAATAAACGGCTTAAATTGTGAGCATGGCTCACTCTCCGAACCCACAGTACAGGTTGCTTTTTCCATCGCACAATGGTCATGGCAGTATATTGTGAGCCTCGGCGGACTTTACAAAGATGATCCACGACAAAAAAGTGTTAACGCTAAAGCACCTACGTATGTTGAAGACCAAGGGTTAGCTGATTCATTGCGAAACGCTCGCTGCCAACAGATTAATTTAGCCGCAGCAGAGAGTGAAGGCCAAATTACAATCCATGACCCAGGTGGGATTGCGCTTTCTTTATTAAATAAATGCCAAATGATTTTCTTGCAATTACAGATTGAGAATAAAAAGCTAACAGATAAAAAGCACTATGATTCTGGTGTTCTTGCATATCAAGCAATGCTAAATGATGAATTACATCAACTATCAGAAAAAAATCCAATCTATTACCCTTCAAAGTATGCAATGCCGAAGCTTAACTATATAGATAAAAGCTCGGGTGCAGGATTTTTACGTAGTGGAGCAAAACACTTAGATAAAGATTATTTAGAAAGCTACCTTTCAAGTGACAAATTAGAACAACTACTTAAAGAGTTGCCTATTGCACAAAAAGAGTTTGTTGATTTTTTACAAGACTTAAATAACGATTCGGCTTTAACGTCTAAGCAAAGTGATTATATTGGTTTAGCTCCAGTAATGAATGACTGGGTAGCTCTTGAAAATGTAGACTACTTATTTGGCTTTAACTTTATCACTAATGTATTAAATATATTGAGTATCGACGATGTTTCAACTGGTGTATTTAGGCCTTGGAAAGAAAAGTTACCTGCTGAAAACGAGCGTAAAAATAATATAAATAAAGCCACAAGCGCAATTGAAAGCTTTTTAAAAAACACGTTTGAGAAAGGCAACTGGCTATCTGAGTGTTTTATGATCCCTGAAGGACACTTTGATATAAGTATCCCCGGTAGTGTTGTTTTAAAAACCTTACCAAAAGAAAAGAATAACGGTGAAGCTAAATTTAGATTTGAAGAGTTTAAGCGAATTCATAAAAAGTTAATCGAAGAAAAGCAAGAGCAAGAACTCCTGCTTGCAAATAAAGGTTTAAAAGAGTTTTTTGGTAAAG
This sequence comes from Pseudoalteromonas sp. SWYJ118, assembly GCF_015864505.1. Lineage (NCBI taxonomy): Bacteria > Pseudomonadati > Pseudomonadota > Gammaproteobacteria > Alteromonadales > Pseudoalteromonadaceae > Pseudoalteromonas > Pseudoalteromonas sp. SWYJ118. The sequence continues at coordinate 29,717 of NZ_JADYXC010000027.1, forward strand.
CTAAAGATGCGGTGGGCTATTTAACTGCCGCCTGGGGGCGAGTTGCGAGTCAATATCAAAATGGCGTTTTAAAACCGCATACTCTAAAAATTAGAAATTTGATGGTCTCTTATAACAAAGCACTTGGTATTAGTGACTTTGCAGATATACATATAAAACAGGCTGGGGCTGTGCTAGGCGATAACCCATCAGTAATTGGCATTACCAATTATAAACGCACGCAAAACAATAGGCAGCAAAGGCGTGCAATGCTACGTGAAAGTGTGAAAAATCCGCCACCCAATGCAGTAACTATCTACGATAGTAAAGAAAATGTAATTGCCTCTGAAGACCCTAAATCATTCGGAAGTAATAAAGGCTATTTTAATCCAGAAAATTGGATTTATTACAATGACTTAATCGGTAGGTATGATTCGATCGAGGGTGAGTTAGTTGTAGTACCTAAAGCGCATCGGTATGCAAAAGCATATGATAATCCTGACTTTAAGCTAGGCGCAGTTGATACAGTTAAGCTCAAAGGTATAAGAGTATTAGAGCACAACTTACCAATGGTGATATTAGCGTTTGAGATGTTTAATGCTAACGAGATGATTAAAAGGTTTAAGGCAGGGGATAAAGTTACAAGTAAAGTTAAATTAGAAGTTATTAATCTAGTTTATAGTTTAGCTACTTTATCTCTTGAAGTAGCTTCTTTTAGGCTTGCATCAATAAATAATTTATTAAAACTATCTGTTAGGGTGTTTAGTCGAACTGTGCTGCTTTCCAGGCTATTGGGTTCAATAGGGTTAGTAATTACAGTTTTTCTATGTGGGTTAGACACATATACATCAGTCAAAAAGAACGATTTGGACGCTGCATTTTTTCATGTTTTGAGTGGTGTTGTAGCCGTCGCAGGTTTTATTTATCTAGGAGCAGCATTGTTAACCACACCTTTAGGTTGGGCAATAATCGCTATCGGTCTGCTCATTGCAATCATAGCTATTTTGGTAACGGATAATGAATTAGAAACTTGGACTAAAAATGGTCCCTTTGCTAAAGATATTGATGACCGCTGTACTGGTAGTTATAATAAATGGCGCACTCAACCAAAAGAGTGTTATGCCGCATTGGTAGGCACATTGATGAACCCAAATATTACATTAGGGGTCAAAAAGCTAACTAGTTCCCATTGCCAATTAACCATTGATATAGACACACCAAACTTTGCGTTAGGGCAATCAGAGGTGTTTGTTCAAGTTTACCAAATTGAAGATGAGGGCATTTTGCATTTTGAAAATGAATTTCGTCACGACCATAAAAATTGGCAAATAATCCAAAAAGAAAATACTCAATCAGGGATTATAAATGGGTTTCAATATATTGTCCCGATTTTATCAATGTGGCCATTAAACTTTGACGTTGATTGGCAAGTAAAAGTGCAGTATCGGTTAGATAAAAATGTGACCTTGCCTTATGTGGACATTGACGAGCGCAGTGACTGGAAAACCGGCGAAATACCAGACAAAGCATGGATAATAAAGGAAATAAAATATGCTTGAAGAGTATGCTGAAACTGTTTACAGAGGCAAGCAAGATACAAAGTATAGAGATGGAATAGCGACTGATGAGCGTGACTCTATGTATTGCCGTTACCAAAGTAAGCAAGCGTTATTTCCTAGAGGTGATGTGTTTGGGCACTGCTTTGATAACTCTCAAAGATTAGAATATAAATTGAATATAAGTGGTGCAGCAAACCAGCATCGAAGTATTCTTAGTCAAAATGAGAGCCGATTGGAATTACCTTTGGCTTCTAACCCTGTAAGTCTCATAGACACTTTAACTTTCGCTTGGGGGATATTCCACATATCAATACTGTTTCTTTTGCTAGCTTTTCCTATTACTAGTTTTTTGCTTGGAGATATTGCTGAAGCATTTGATAGTTACACTGTGTTGTTATCTGTTTGGTGTTTTTCAAAAATTTCAAACTGGGTAATATGGCCATATTTTAGATCTAATTTTAAATTAGCAGTTATTTTCGAACGTAAAACAGGTGTAGTTAAAGTACCCAAAAGCGATGCAAAGAGCTTTGCTTATTTAAGCTTTGAAGAATTTAATGCTCACTACAAAGCTACACATAATCCCAAAAGTGGATTTCCACATAGAGGGCTTACGCTTCTTCATTATAAAGAAGATCAGCGTTATGATGTTGCTTACAACAATGAGATAGCTTGCAGTTTTCAACATTGGGAATTATTACAAAACTTTATGGATGTTACTCAGCCATTAGCAGACATCCCACAATTTGAATATTACCGAGAGTTTGATAAAACCACTGCTGAATTTGATAAAGCCAATGGTCGCCCTAAGTACTTTTGGTATCGCGTTGATAAGTCATTTTTAAAGAAAATGAATCAAGCTGATGATGAGCTTAGAAAAGAATTTAATGATGAAGAGCAGCTTGATAACTTATTGGCGGGAAAACCTATTAAAAAGCTAACACCGCCAGATATTTTTAAATTTCCATGGAAATACACAGATAACATTAAGCCCGAGAGTGAAATTAAGTTTGGGAAAACCTTGTGGCAGAAATTCACTTCATTTTTGATGGTTGATTTGTAAGCTGTTGAAAAAATTAAATACAGCTTTCTATTTTTCATGAAGAACCAGGGTTTTAAATCGGTTAACTAACCGTAGTTCTTTAACAATCATAAAAGGAAGTTAAACCTAGGCAGCATTAGTGCTGCCTAGGTTATTTAGTGAAAATAGTATGAGTTTATTTAAGTACTTAGGTGGACCATTACCTAAAAAAACAATTTTTAATCAATTCTATGAAGAAGGCGATACGCTATATCTGCGGAAAATGTTTAATGGGTTATGCTTTTTGGCTAGCTGGTTATATGATGATAAATCGGTTTTTAGTAGTAATCCCTAGCGCTTTCAAGTCCATTCATGCGGTAATGACCCCATGAGAGCACTTATCTTTGGTCCAATGTTTTTGGGGTTTTGTGGTAGCTTAGTCGTTGCACTTTTTTTATTAGTAGCTCCTTTTTCAGACGAGCCCTTCTCATGGTGGTTTCTGTATTTAGTACTCGGCTTTAACCTTACATTTTTAAACCTTCAACCACTCTGGGATAGGATGGCGCCTCCTAAGTTAGCGTACTTTGACCGTCAAATAGGTAAAGTCGGTTACACCTTTGATATCCCAGATTGTGAAGCACGAGATGAGTTTGGTAATTGCTGTTTTGATTGGCGAGATATGCAATGCTCATTAATAAACGAAAGCACCTCGCAGGCATTTTTTCCAAGACTCTCCCATAAAAATATAGATAAATACCCACAAACAAAAATGACGATTGTAGTGACAGAGTTAGCACAAAACCCAATTTATTGTTTACTGTTTTGGGAGCGCTTAGTACGCTTTATGAATAACACAAAGCCATTACCTGATATACCTGAATATGAGGGTTACAGGCACCTAGATTCAATTACCGCTGAGTTTGATAAGCACAACAATCGCCCTGAGGTTTACTGGCGTGACATGAGCTTTGCACAACAAACAGAAATCTATGATGAGCTATATGCTGAAGCATACAAAATAGATTGGTACAGCGACGAGCCACACCCTGAAATCACCAAACCATGGCAACGCTGGGCGCCTGAGCCCGAGCGAAAACAAACACTTAATTGGAAATACAAAGCGAAACGTTTATTTATGCAATTAACGTGTGGGATACCTTAAGTACCTTTTATGGCGGGATTTAGTTTATATAATAAGAATGGCTGTCTAGTTTTATTATTAAGCGAATTAACAAGACACTCATCCTAAATTTTGCACTTTTCGAAGTTAGAGGCTAGCCTTTGTTTAGTGCAAAAAACAAGCAGGGTGTCACATGGCTATTGCAAGAAAGCGTCAAGTAAGTTTGGTTGATACAAAATATTATCATTGTATTTCACGGTGTGTTCGTCGAGCCTTTCTGTGTGGTGAAGACCACTTTACGGGGAAGTCTTACGAACATCGACGAGGCTGGGTTGAAGATAAGCTACTTGAATTAGCGAAGGTATTTTGTATTGATGTGTGTGCTTATGCTGTCATGAGTAACCACACGCACTTGGTGTTGTATGTTGACGATAAAAAAGCCAATCGGCTGAATGATAAAGCGATTGTTATTCGGTGGCACAAGCTTTGTAAAGGTACGTTGATTACACAAAAATACATCCAGGGCGAAAAGTTAAGCAAAATAGAACTTATATTTTTTAATCAAACAGTAAAGCAATACCGAGAGCGCTTATCAAGTATCAGCTGGTTTATGCGCTTATTAAATGAAGGTATTGCGCGCAGAGCGAACAAAGAAGATAACTGCACAGGACGGTTCTGGGAGGGACGCTTTACGTCTCAAGCATTACTAGATGAAGCATCCCTTGCCGCCTGTATGGCGTATGTCGATTTAAACCCAATTAGAGCTAAAATGGCTAATACCCCAGAAGAGTCAGACCATACCAGCGTCCAAAAACGTTTAACACACGCAAGAGATGGTAAACAACCAAAACAACTACTTCGCTTTGCAGGCATGCCACGTCAAATAATGCCAAAAGGGCTCCCGTTTGAGCTTAAATCGTACCTTGAACTTGTTGAATTAACAGGACGTTGTATACGAGAAGATAAGCGAGGGTATATTGAAAGTGCACATTTGCCTTTACTAGAAAGAGTGAATATATCACCAGAAAACTGGTTAAAACTCACCACACAATTTACACGCGTATTTCATGGTGCAGTAGGCAGGCCCACTTCACAAGCAAGTTACTGTGAAAATTTAAACAGAAAACGGCGAGCGAACATCAGTAACTGCCAAAAGCTTCTCGCATAAACTTAAACTACTCAGTAAAATTATTCAGTAATAAATCACAACTGCATCATGCAGTTATTTTTGTGCATGTAATTTAAGATTAACAGCGGTAATGTTTTATTTAATGAATTAAATAAAAGAAATAGATAAGGAAAGGTAAGTTTTTAACATAAAAAGTAGATTTTATGGCACAGTTTAGCTTGCACAATTAGAGTGGCTGTCTAGTTTAATTCTACAATTAGAGTGGCTGTCTAGTTTAATTCTTTATTGCATTAAAAGAAACGGTTGCTGCAAAGCAACTAAATGTTACATCACTAAAAGGTGAAATTGCGCAATTAAAAAATAATGAATTAAAGTTAGCGGATGATGTAAGCACCAGTCGACGTTTAAATCAAAAACTAGCTGAACTTGCAACGGCGACTGAGCATTTAGCGAATCAAAAATTTTTATCAAATGCATCTGTTAACACTCTTAGTAGGGCTAATGTTGGTATTTTGGGCGCAGTTGGTTTATTTGAACTACTTAATTTAACCCGAAGTATTGAGCAGTTTGAGCTTTCAGCTAAAGGTGCAAAAGTATTTGCCGGTGGCGCACTCGATTTTACTGCTGTGGTACTGACTCTCGTTCGTGAAGCGTATGTAATGAAATACGGTTTGCCAACAGAGCAACAGCTTAGAAGACTGAGTAAAGGTTTAAGTGTTCCCAAAGGAGTCGATAGGGTTTATTGGTACTCTGTATATATGTATGCCGCGAATATTGCTGCGTCAATTTACAGCGGTATTACTAGTTTTATAGATGGCTACGATGCTATTAAACGTGGCGATAATGACGCCGCGTTTGGTCTATTTACCATGGGGGTGGGCTTTACTCTGATGATGGCGGGTGATGTTATCGCGTTAAGAGGCCTCCTTTTAGGTATTCAAGTGGGCTCACGATTAGGCTGGATTGGCCTGATTATTGTGTTGGTTGGCGCTGTTATTTACTATTTATTTGTTGATGATGAAATAGAAGCCTGGATGAAAATCAGCCCGTGGGGCACAGATGCCTATGGCGATGATAACAGTAGTAGTTGGAAAACACGCCCTGATTATGCCCTACAAGATTTTGCGCAATTAACCATAGCGCCACAAGTACACAGTGATAATGTAGAAAAAGAGCAAGATATACATACTATTGCAACTGAGCGAGGTGCTATTACTACCTATGAAGATCCCACCGAAGCATATTTAATTTTAACCTGCCCAACAAACACGGTGTTTAATTTCATTGATGTTGAGCTTGACGTTAAACAAAGAGATAAAAAGAATGATGAATACCAAAATCTCGTTTTAGGTGATAGCGTTGGGCAAGGTCAAAATTGGCGACAAACATTTTGGGATAATGTGTTAGTGACTGATTTATCAAGTGGGCAAGGTGTACGGCTCGATGTAAATCAGTATAACTGCGCCGCCATCTTTAAAGCACTCAACACAACCAGAATCACGTTTAGACTGCGAGTGAAAACGTATCCAGAAGGTAAAGGTGCGTCAGTGAGCACTGCTTTTGAAGATAATAAATTTATTTTACCAGTATCAAAACGCGATGAGTACGGCGAGCTTGAAAAACCAAATAAATGGCTCACAACAGAAGTGAATTTATCACTATGGAATTATGCGCTAAAAGAAGAATTAGGACTTGAATAACATTATGATAAACACCGAACAAGTATCAGAATTACGCCCCCCTAAAAAACCAACTAACATGGGAAAGTATTACCGAAAAGTAGACGTCAATTATGACAACCTGCTAGGAGAAAAAGATGAGATTGGGGCTGATGGCCGTTATTATGGCCTATTACTAATGGGAAGTATGAGGGATACTTTCCAAAAAGCTACTGTAGCATTGATGTTAACATTTTTTGGGATTTTGACAGTAATGCAAATACTTGGGTTATTTAAAGCAAAAAGTTTACAACACTTCTTAGACTCATTTCTTTTTCACCCTTTGTTTATCCTAGGGCAAGTTTTGTTATTAATTATTGCTTTTATTTACCATCGTAAAGCAAAAATCCCAAGAGCAACCTCCGTCGTTTTTGACCGAAAAACCGGCAATGTAAATTTCCCTGCATTTGGTGGTAACCCTGAACTTGTGATCCCATTCGAAGAAGTTGAGATGTATCGAGGCTCGTTAGGCTTTAGCTTAGGAAGGGGAATGCCTGTTACAAGTTTAATCCCAAAAAAATACCCTAAACATGGTAAAAGGGATTGCCAATACATAGTCGCGTTTGCTGATAGTTACGATCAAGCCTGTAATTTATGGACGTTATTAAATGAATATATGGATAAAAATAAACCTATCCCTTACGCAATGTTACCTTCAGTTCAATACTATCTAGATAAAGGGTGCAGCACAGTTTGGAAAGGCGATAAAATTGGCCCCTATATGAATAATTACCAACTCGATCCTGAGATAAAAAATAACTATAAATATGTTTTTCATACGGATATTGATGGTGAAAAAAAATACCCGATGGATGATGTTAATTATGTTATTGCTCCCTTTAGTGATGACCCTGAGTTATTAGAGAAAAATATAAAACGTGCTTATGAGCTTAATATTTTACTTTTGTGATTAAGAAAAATAAAGGGCAACCCTACATACCCTAACCCGTGGGTGCTACAGGAATAATATGTCTATTTATAATTACTTAGGTGGCCCGCTGGCTAAAAAAACAATTTTTAATAAATACTTTAATGCTAAGACAAATAAAAGTCTTACAAAACAATTTGGTGGATTATGTATTCTTTATGATTGGCTATATATCGATAAGTTAGGCCTAAAGGCACAACCACATCGCTTTCAAGCCCATTCATGCGGTAATGATCCCATGAGAGCACTTATCTTTGGTCCCATGTTTTTAGGGTTCACAGGTAGTTCTTTTATAGGGTTATTTACATTATGGTGGCTTCCATTTGGTTCGGAACCTTACCCGCTGACTCTATTATCCTTGGTGCTTATAGGGAACCTTATATTTTTAAATCTCCAACCACTCTGGGATCGGATGGCGCCTCCTAAGTTAGCGTATTTTGATCGTCAAACAGGTAAAGTCGGTTACACCTTTAATATTCTTGGTTGTGACGAGCGCGATGAATTTGGTAATTGCTGCTTTGATTGGCGAGATATGCAGTGCTCATTAATAAACGAAAGTACATCGCAGTCGGGCTCGCGAGCATTTTTTCCAAGACTCTCCCATAAAAACATAGATAAATACCCACAAACAAAAATGACGATTGTAGTGACAGAGTTAGCACAGAACCCAATTTATTGTTTATTGTTTTGGGAACGATTAGTACGCTTTATGGATAAAACAAAGCCATTACCTGATATACCTGAATATGAGGGTTACAGGCATCTAGACTCAATTACCGCTGAGTTTGATAAGCACAACAATCGCCCAGAGGTTTACTGGCGTGACATGAGTTTTGCACAACAAACCGAAATATATGATGAGCTCTATGCTGAGGCATACAAAATAGATTGGTACAGCGACGAGCCACACCCTGAAATCACCAAACCATGGCAACGCTGGACGCCTGAGCCCGAGCGAAAACAAACACTTAATTGGAAATACAAAGCGAAACGTTTATTTATGCAATTAACGTGTGGGATACCCTGAGTACCTTTTATGGCGGGATTTAGTTTATATAATAAGAATGGCTGTCTAGTTTTATTATCACAATGAGAGTGAAAAATCAGGGCTGCATTTTTTAATGATGACCGCAAGTATAGCCATCGCATTGGTCAAGTGTTCAGCCAAGCAGTAATTAATTTATAAGAAGTAGATTGTTAAAGGAGTAACTATGAACATAGATGATAAAAACGCAGAGGAAGAAAGAATATTCAATGAGCTAGCTGATCGCCTCATTGCTGAAGAGGAAGACGGTTTAACTCACGAAGAAAGAAAAAAAATAATAAGAGAAAACCGTATTAACTCAATTAAACAGTGGTGCGCTGAAAACCCAAATCGAGACCCCGCTAGAGCAAAAGATAAAACCATAAAGCAACTGGCTTTGGATGAAAAAGCGGTGGTGCGAAGAGAAGAGTTTAGAAAAAATAACCCCGAGAAAGTGGCTGAAATACGAAAGCGAACTAGAAACGAAAGAAGATACCGTGATAATAGAGCAACCTACGAAGAGCAACTGCCAAGAGACTACTTACATAAAGACAGTTATGAAACGCGATTAAAAAGAGCCGAAGCACTCAATGGCTGCGGGTTTAAAACCCGTACGTTTAAAAGTAAGCGTTTTACTGATGAATACGCAGCAGAGCTCAAGTCGCCTAATCGTGGCTCAACGCTTGAGGGTCACTGGGTTCGCACCGATGGGCAACAACTTGCTATTTCATGGTTTGGAGGGTGGTCGAACTTATTTACTATTATTGGCTTTGGTTGTACGAGCCTCGCATTACTCGTATTTGGTTTCCATATTCTTGCTCTTATCATGGACGGGTTTGAATATTTTTGGGTGATGGTTTCAATCTATGTGGTGCTCTTTGGTTTAGGAGTGTTTACGTTAAAACACCGGGCTATTTTATCGCACCGAGATAAGTTTTACTTCAATCGCCATACTGGGCTTGTAAAAACACCGCATACTTTATTTAGAAAACCGTTTTATTTACCTTACGAAGACATTGTTTGCTATGGTGCAAATGAGCGTAATGTCGGCTCAGCCCGTGGTGGTTCACGTGTATTTGTGTCACTCATGGTGCCGTTAAAATACCCTAAACATTATCGCTTTACCAAGCCTACTTTTTATGTAGGTGGTTCAAATCGTGAATGGGATTCACTGGCATACGCCACAGCCATGACTTTTATGGATACATCAATCCCACTTGGCACGCATTTATATCAATCGATAGAGCATTACTTCAAAATCGATAAAGATATAACTGAGAAACACACTTTTCCTGAGGAGCTAAAACCTTATTTAGACCCTGATGACTGCCAAGTAAACAGACATGAAGTTTGGTGATGTAAAAAAACAGCGCTGAGCATAAATAGTAGCTTTACTTTATTAAAACCAACTTTAAACAATAGAGCTTTTATTGTTTAAAGTACTTTAAAAGGATTTTTATGAATCGCTTTGCATTTAAAATTTTATCATTCGCAATGCTTATGAGTTTTTTTGTCGAGTTTTTATTGAGTTATAATTCATTAAACTCAAGACCCATTTTAAGTTTTAATAGTACTACATACGATAATAATATATGCAGCACATTATCTGGAGTATGTTCGAGTTTAGTACCTTGGGATTCGTTTTTTTTATTGCCATTTGTAATGTCTATAGTGTTTTTTTTAGTATTAAAAACGACTGATAAATTCAACCTCTGTGTCTATTTTGTTTTGTCTAATTTTTTTATAGTTGTTAATGGTGATTACCCTTATGTTTTTTATTACTTGATTGAGGGTGGAGTGATTTTGTCATTGTTATATTTCTTTAATTCGAAACAGAATAAAGATAATAAAGATAATAAAGATAATAAAGATAAAAAAGAAAAGAATAAAAGTGAACGTTTTTATAATTTTCGAAACTATTTAAATACATTAGATAAAACAGGCGTATTTACTGGCATGGCTGATAAAAAAGAACTCCTATCATTCTTTTTTATCAGTTTTTTAATCTTATTTTCTTTAATAATTATGATCTTATTTCCTTTCTTAAGTCTTTATATTAAAGGTGAAATAGATTTTAATACACTGAGTTTTATATCAGCTTCTTTTATTAAAAGCGCCTTTTTAAATTCACATATAATTTGGTTTATTTTAATTACATTACTTTCCCTTTTGTCGTTGCTATACCGTAAAGTATATGGAATTAATTTAGCTAAAACTAACAATGAGCAATAGCTTAGCGCAGTAGTTGTTTATGGGCATACCTTAAGCGCATTACAAAAGCTGCTTTATAACTTAAAGGAAGTTTGAGCTATGCATAGTTTGAGTTTGTTACAGGAATAATATGTCTATTTATAATTACTTAGGTGGCCCGCTGGCTAAAAAAACAATTTTTAATAAATACTTTAATGCTAAGACAAGTAAAAGTCTTACAAGAAAATTTGGTGGATTATGTATTCTTTATGATTGGCTATATATCGATAAGTTAGGCCTAAAGGCACAACCCCAGCGCTTTCAAGTCCATTCATGCGGTAATGACCCCATGAGAGCACTTATCTTTGGTCCAATGTTTTTGGGGTTTTGTGGTAGCTTAGTCGTTGCACTTTTTTTATTAGTAGCTCCTTTTTCAGACGAGCCCTTCTCATGGTGGTTTCTGTATTTAGTACTCGGCTTTAACCTTACATTTTTAAACCTTCAACCACTCTGGGATAGGATGGCGCCTCCTAAGTTAGCGTACTTTGACCGTCAAACAGGTAAAGTCGGTTACACCTTTGATATCCCAGATTGTGAAGCACGAGATGAGTTTGGTAATTGCTGTTTTGATTGGCGAGATATGCAATGCTCATTAATAAACGAAAGCACCTCGCAGTCGGGCTCGCGGGCATTTTTTCCAAGACTCTCCCATAAAAATATAGATAAATACCCACAAACAAAAATGACGATTGTAGTGACAGAGTTAGCACAAAACCCAATTTATTGTTTACTGTTTTGGGAGCGCCTAGTGCGCTTTATGGATAACACCAAGCCATTACCTGATATACCTGAATATGAGGGGTACAGGCACCTAGATTCAATCACCGCTGAGTTTGATAAACAAAACAATCGCCCTGAGGTTTACTGGCGTGACATGAGCTTTGCACAACAAACCGAAATATATGATGAGCTATATGCTGAAGCATATAAAATAGATTGGTACAGCGACGAGCCACACCCTGAAATCACCAAACCATGGCAACGCTGGACGCCTGAGCCCGAGCGAAAACAAACACTTAATTGGAAATACAAAGCGAAACGTTTATTTATGCAATTAACGTGTGGGATACCCTGAGTACCTTTTATGGCGGGATTTAGTTTATATAATAAGAATGGCTGTCTAGTTTTATTATCACAATGAGAGTGAAAAATCAGGGCTGCATTTTTTAATGATGACCGCAAGTATAGCCATCGCATTGGTCAAGTGTTCAGCCAAGCAGTAATTAATTTATAAGAAGTAGATTGTTAAAGGAATAACTATGAACATAGATGATAAAAATGCAGAGGACGAAAGAATACTTGATGAGCTAGTTGAGCGCCACATTGCTGAAGAGGAAGATGGCTTAACTCACGAAGAAAGAAAAAAAATAATAAGAGAAAACCGTATTAACGCAATTAAACAGTGGTGCGCTGAAAACCCAAATCGAGACCCCGCTAGAGCAAAAGATAAAACCATAAAGCAACTGGCTTTGGATGAAAAAGCGGTGGTGCGAAGAGAAGAGTTTAGAAAAAATAACCCCGAGAAAGTGGCTGAAATACGAAAGCGAACTAGAAACGAAAGAAGATACCGTGATAATAGAGCAACCTACGAAGAGCAACTGCCAAGAGACTACTTACATAAAGACAGCTATGAAACGCGATTAAAAAAAGCGGAAGTACTCAATGGCTGCGGGTTTAAAACCCGCACGTTTAAAAGTAAGCGTTTTACTGATGAATATGCAGCAGAGCTTGAATCCCCAGATAGTGGCTCAACACTTGAGGGACATTGGGTTCGCAACGATGGGCAACAACTGGCTATTTCATGGTTTGGAGGGTGGTCAAATTTATTTACTGCTCTAAGCTTCTTGTTAATGGTCGCTGCAGTTATGTTCTTTTTCGTTGATTTGGTTGTTATTGGTTTTGTGTGGGAGGATTATCGGTGGGTGCCATTTGCTATATATGCACCTATGTTTATTGTTGGTTTTTATATGCTGAAACACCGAGCTATTTTATCGCACCGAGATAAGTTTTACTTTAATCGCCATACTGGGCTTGTAAAAACTCCGCATACATTATTTAGAAAACCGTTTTACTTACCTTACGAAGATATTGTTTGCTATGGTGCAAATGAGCGTAATGTCGGTTCAGCCCGCGGTGGATCACGTGTATTTGTGTCTCTTATGGTGCCGTTAAAGTACCCTAAACATTATCGCTTTACCAAGCCTACTTTTTATGTAGGTGGTTCAAATCGTGAATGGGATTCACTGGCATACGCCACAGCCATGACTTTTATGGATACCTCAATTCCACTTGGCACTCATTTATATCAATCGATAGAGCATTACTTCAAAATCGATAAAGATATAACAGAAAAACACGCCTTTCCTGAGGAGCTAAAACCTTATTTAGACCCTGATGACTGCCAAGTAAACAGACATGAAGTTTGGTGATGTAAAAAACAGCGGTTAGTGTGAATCGCTGTTTTACTTTATGAAAAATCAACTTTAAAAACACAATTAGAGTGGCTGTCTAGTTTAACTTTCGGTCTAGTTTAACTTTCGGAAGGTACTAAAGAATATTTATGTGAATTTGATGATAATAGCCTGAGCTTAAATGCTGCAGTTTATGAGTTTGAAATTGAATCTCCTAGTATTAGTGTGTTTGATGTTGAAATAACACCAATACTTATATACAACGAAAATTTAACCTTACCAATAGATTTTGATGCGTTTGAAAAGCCAATTGAAAATGCCTCACCTGATTTAGCAATTGCATAAGGAACTTGATGCAAAATAATAATTACTTCGGTGTTGGAATAATGCCAAAGAAAACGAAGTTTAATCGTTTTTTTGAATACCGTAGTATAAAAAATATTTATCACGAATTCAAAGGCCTCAGTTTTTTATATGATTGGCTTGATACAAACAAAATATATGAAAGTAATCGCGAAAAATACAAAGTAGTGCCTTGCGGCAATAACCCTATAAAAGCTGTATTATTTGGGCCCATGGTTATAGGAGGGGTTCTAAGCCTTATTACTTTTATTAGTGTTTTATCACTTCCATTTTATGGCGAAGGTGAAAAGTTTCAGTGGTGGATTCCACTTATTACCTTTTCTTGGAATTTACTTTTCTTAAATTTACTGCCTATTCTCGCTAGGTACATACCAGATAGGGTGATGTATCTCGACAGGCAAAATCAAACAGTCGGGTTTACTTTTGATATACCAGGTTGTGAACAAAGAGATGACTTAGGTAACTGTTGTTTTAAATGGGAGGAGATTGTTTGCAGGTTAACCTCGAAAATGGGTGCGCCGGGTGTAATGAATTACTTTCCAGAAATTAGTCATATTGATCAAGAAAAGTACCCTGAAACAATAGTAACCGGTTCTGTTGTTGAGCTTTCAGCTAATCCTGTGCATTGTTATTTATTGTGGGAGTGTTATGTACGTTTTATGGATTTAAGTAAGCCATTGCCCGATGTGCCTGTATATGAACAACACCGTCATTCAGATCCAATTACAGCAGAGTTTGATAAACAAAATAATCGTCCTTCAGACTTTTGGGTAGACTTTTCAATTGAACAGCAAATTGAAATTAGGGACGAAATTTTAGAAGATGCTTTTCCATATGATTGGCTAAAAGGTAGAGAGCAGGAAGAAGTAATCAAACCTTGGCAGCATTGGAAAGCAGAGCCTGAGCGCATAGAGCAATTAACGTGGAAATATAAAGTAAAGCGTTTATTGATTCAACTTTTTATCGGCTTTCCGTGAGACTGTTTAAGTTTCAGAGTCCATGATACTTTAACAATCAGAAAAGGAACTTAAGCAGAGGCACCTTAAAGTGCCTCTGTTTATCAAAGGAATCTGATGCAAAATAATGACTACCTAGCCGTTGATATCATGCCTAAAAAAACGCGGTTTAATTGTTTTTTTTACCCTGAGAGATTAAATAGCCTCAAGAAAAAATTCAAAGGTTTATGCTATTTATATGATTTACCTGCAAGAAAGCAAAAAGCAATACAAAAACATCCAGAGCGATATAAAATAGAAATGTGCGGGAATAGTCCCGCTAGAGCTTTGCTTTTTGGTCCTATGGCTATTGGCTTTGTTTTAAGTTTGTTATTTTTATTCTCTTGTATTGTGATGACTTACTCCGAGGAGCCTTATCATTGGTGGGTGCCGGCACTTACTTTTTCGTGGAATCTGTTTTTTCTTAATTTACTGCCACTAACAGACAGTTACATCCCCAAAAAACAAATATACTTTGACAGACAAAAGCAGCTAGTAGGCTTTACTTATCCAATCCCTGGTTGCGAAGCACGTGATGAGCAGGGTAATTGTTGTTTTAAGTGGGCTGATATTGTATGCCATTTAGATATGGTTGCAACAC